>CAZPXI010000016.1:0-21822 GCA_964590715.1 uncultured Desulfobulbus sp. | reverse complement strand
CCTTGCAATTTGTACAGGCATCTTCATCTAATTGCAACTGAATCAGGCTGAATCTGTTGAAGAGCGCGTAAAAAGCACCAAGCGGGCATGTGGTTCTACAAAACGGTCTGGAGGCCAGTACGCTCCAGATGGTGAATCCGACCAGAATTGCAATTTTGTTTACATAGAGCAGACCCAGGGTGGATCGCAGGTCGGGCATTAAAAGAACCATTGGAATTCCTGCCTCCAGCGATCCGGCCGGGCAGATATATTTACAGAACCATGGGGAGCCCAGGCCGAACTGATCAACGGCGACTAAGGGTAATATTATTACAAATGTTAGTAAAAAGAAATACTTACCATATTTCAACACGCTGGGAATAGAGTATTTTTTTGTGGGAATCTTATGAAGCAGTTCCTGGTAAAGTCCGAACGGACAAGCCCAGCCGCAGATAAAGCGGCCAAAGGTGGCCCCGAGAATACCCATCCAGCCGACGACGAAGGTGCCGATATAGAATTGGCCCGACTGCAGAGAAAAGCGGATGCCGCCGAGCAGCTGCTGTAAACTGCCAAGAGGGCAATAGGTGGTTGCCGCCGGACAGGAGTAACAGTTCAGTCCCGGTGAGCAGATAACCTTCAACGGCCCCTGGTACATATTCCCGGTGAAAGGAAACGCCCAGTAGCCGTTGATCAGGAATATCCACAGGGTCTGGATCCACTTTCTGATACTCTGCATCGCCCTACCCTATCCCGATACATGAAAGACAGATGGATTTTGCCTGTTCCAGTACTCTGGAGGGTTCTCCTAAAGCCAAACCAATCATCCACAGGGTAAGAAAAAAACCAATGAGGATAAAGGGTATTTTTTGGATTTTCTTGTTTTCTTTCATAGTCGAATTTTTGCCGTATCATGAACGCCGATCCGGCGCCTGAGTAAAATGTGATGATCCGGTTATAAGAGTTACCTCTTGAGGCGCTGAATAACCGCTTTTCTTTTTTCACCGATCCCGACCACCTTATCGCGGCGATCATCAAGGACAATATTTGTGACAACCCGCTCAACGCCATTACTGAAAGGGTATTCATGGATTTCCGCTGCCAGACTTAAGAGTTCAGCCGGAGTACCGTAAATGACCGTTCCCATATCACAGAGCTGATACTCGACTTGACTGTTTTCCAGCAGCTTCTGCACTCCGGCAACATGGTCACCGATACTTGGCGTGGATGTTCCCATCGGTATGATGGTAATCTGCATAAGAGCCATATCAATAACCGTACTTATATCTCTATTGTATTTAGGGGGCCTTTATTCATTGCTGGTCAGAAGGTTGACCAGCCGGTCCAGGTCGTCAACTGAGTAATATTCAATCTCAAGCCTCCCGCGGCCACCGTTCTGCAGGATTCGAACTTTAGTATTTAGTGAGTTTATCATCTGTGTTGTCAGTGCCTTACAGTATGATTTCGGGATTTCTCCTTCACTGATTTTGGCCGATTTTGGTTGAATACTTCTCGTTTTTTTCTTTGTACCGGCTCGGCACAGTTGCTCGGTCTGCCGGACTGAAAGCTTTTCCTTAACTATCCTGTCTCGTACTTCCTGCATTAATTCCTGGTCATCTTTTAAACGAAGAAGAACCCGGGCATGGCCCTCGGAAATATGGTTTTCGATAACATCCTTTTGCAGCTGCTGAGGTAATTTCAGGAGGCGCAAAAGGTTGGTAATCGTTGAACGCTTTTTTCCTACTTTCCTGGAAACCTCTTCCTGGGTCAAATTGAAATCTTCAATAAGTCTGGCATAGGCAAGGGCCTCTTCAATCGCATTCAGATCATGGCGCTGAATATTTTCAATAAGGGCAAGCTCCAGTCGTTCATTCTGGCTGCCCGATTCCATGACCACAACCGGCACCTCCTCTAGTGCGGCCATCTTTGCCGCCCTGAGCCGTCGCTCTCCTGCAATAAGGTGATACCGGTTACCCCTTGAACGTGTCACCAGGAGTGGTTGGATAACGCCTCGTTCGCGGATGGATTCGGAAAGCTCCTGCAACTTTTCCGGATCAAAATAACTTCTGGGCTGTTGGGGGTTTGGCTCTATCTTGTCGATATCGCATAAGAAAAATATATCTTCATTCTCACCGTCGAGATCATCCGGGAGCAGTGCACCGACCCCTCTGCCTAATGCATTTTTTATACTCATTTCTACCCCTTTATCCTGCGAAGGAATTCATTGCCGAACTTAATATACGCCTTGGCACCTGTACAGTTTTTATCATACTCAAGAATGGTTTTACCATGGCTCGGACTTTCACTTAAGCGGACATTTCTTGGAATAACCGTTTTGTAGACCTGTTTACCAAAGTGCTTCTGTATTTCATCGGCAACCTGATAGGTCAGCCGATTACGGCGGTCAAACATCGTCAACAGCAGACCCTCAATGTAGAGGCCGCGGTTGAGATTTTTTTTCACCTTGCGAATGGTGTTGACCAGCAGAGCCAAACCCTCCAGGGCAAAATATTCACACTGCAGGGGGATGAGGACCGAGTCCGCCGCGGTCAACCCGTTGATGGTCAACAGGCCCAGAGATGGCGGACAGTCAACAATGATAAAATTAAACTGATCTCGAACCGGCCGCAGGATTGATTTCAGCTGTTTTTCACGATTTTCCAAAGAGATAAGCTCAACTTCCACCCCGACTAAATCAATGGATGCCGGCAGCACGGAAAGATTTTTTAGGTTGGTGTCCTGGATGCAGGTGTCAGCATCACTGTTGCCCATATAACATTGGTAAATGTTTTTATCCTCACTGGTTTTAAACATCCCTACCCCGCTGGAGGCGTTGCCCTGAGGATCCGAGTCAACCAGGAGGACTTTTTTTCCTTTGGACGCAAGCACCGCCGCCAGGTTCAAGGCGGTTGTCGTCTTTCCCACCCCGCCCTTTTGGTTAGCCAGAACTATCACCTTCGCTTTCATCTCTTTCATTCGTCTTTTCTTCCCCTTGTTGACTTAAATGATCGGGAGTATACTACAGTCTCTTGTCAGGGAGAACTTTTTTTTGATGTTTCACGTGAAACATTGGCTGTTTTTTTGTCAAAAAGAATTAATTCAGGTGGTTTTTATTATGCGAACAGATGTGCTGGTTATCGGGAGCGGGATTGCAGGATTGTCGTTCGCTTTGAAAATATCCGCGTTCTGCAAGGTGACTCTGGTAACCAAAAAAATGCGTACGGATACGGCGACAAATCTTGCCCAGGGGGGGATTGCGGCGGTGTTGTCCAAAGAGGATTCTCCAGCGTTTCATGTCAGGGATACGCTCCTGTCCGGCGATGGTTTGTGCAATGAAAAGGTGGTTAATCTGGTGGTTAAAGATGGAGAGGCCAGGGTCCGAGAGCTGGTTGATTTCGGGGTTCAGTTCCAGCGCGGCAAAGCTGCCGGCGAGTTTGATCTTGGAATGGAGGGTGGCCATTCCCATCGTCGGGTTGCCCATGCCTTTGATCTGACCGGGCGCGAGATTGAACGTGCCCTGCTGGAAAAAATTTCCGGTAATCGAAATGTAGAGATTCTGGAGGATCATCTGGCCATTGATTTGCTGATTGGCTCACGGGTTCCAGGCGGCCTGCCCGGTTTAGGTCAGAGGGATAGATGTATCGGTGCCTATGTCTTGAACCGGAAAACCGGCCGGGTTGAGACGAGGTTGAGCAGGGCTACAGTGCTTTGTACCGGTGGCTGCGGCAAGGTCTATCTGTACACGACCAACCCGGATATTGCTACCGGAGACGGTCTGGCCATGGCGTACAGGGCTGGAGCAAAGGTGGCTAACCTTGAGTTTGTTCAGTTTCATCCGACCTGCTTTTTTAATCCACAAACCAAAAATTTTCTCATCTCCGAGGCGGTTCGTGGCGAAGGTGGTGTACTTGTCAATGGAAAGGGTGATCCCTTTATGTTGAAACACGACA
This sequence comes from uncultured Desulfobulbus sp., assembly GCA_964590715.1. GTDB lineage: Bacteria > Desulfobacterota > Desulfobulbia > Desulfobulbales > Desulfobulbaceae > DRLX01. Next base: position 17,896 of record CAZPXI010000016.1, on the reverse strand, counting down.
GCCGGGGAGACCTCGCCACCAGGGATGCTGTAGCTCGCGGTATTGATGCGGAGATGAAGGCAAGCGGAGCCGATTGTGTTTTTCTCGACATTACCCATCGAAAGGCGGATTTTATAAAAAATAGGTTTCCGACGATCTATTCGACCTGTAAAAAATTCGGAGTCGATATAACTCGGGAACCAATACCGGTTGTGCCTGCGGCGCATTATATGTGTGGCGGCGTTCAGGTCAACAGCTGGGGAGAGAGCAGTGTTGAGAACCTGCTCGCCCTTGGTGAAACCGCCTGCACAGGCTTGCATGGGGCGAACCGACTGGCAAGTAATTCACTGCTTGAGGCCGTTGTCTTTGCAGATTGGGCAGCACAGTGGTTAAAGAAGTCCTGGCCTGAATTGAAAAAGAAACCACTGGTAGAAACTGCTGACTGGCGGGATGGTGCCTCCGGTTCCATGGAAGAGAATGTGTTAATCAGCCATAACTGGGATCAGATACGGCGTCTGATGTGGAACTATGTCGGTATCGTCAGAAGGGAGAAACGATTGCAGCTGGTGCGGAGAAGAATCACCCCGATCCTGATGGAGATCAAGGAGCATTTTGATGATTACCTGCTCACTGCTGATTTGGTTGAACTGCGTAACCTTGCCGTAATCGCCGATTTGATCATTCGTAGTGCGGCCCTGCGTAAGGAGTCACGGGGGCTCCATTATATCATTGATTATCCGGACAGGGACGATATACACTTTGGCCGGGATACGGTTCTGTGCAAAAAGAATGGGGAGGCGGATTGATCATGTTGACGGCATTGCATAAAATAGCTGAGCGGAAAATTGAACAGGCCATAGCCGAGGGCAAGATCCCGGACCTGAGTCATTGGAAGAACAAGCCGTTGCCTGAAGATAACATGCATAGTGTTCCGGCGGATCTCCGGCTGGCGTACAGGATGTTGAAAAATGCAGGGTATATCCCGGAAGAATTGGCGCTACGTAAGGAAATTATGCAGACAGAAGAGCTACTTGCAGCTGCAACCGATGAAAAGGATAAGTATAACCAGTTGAAAAAACTAAATTTTCTTAAATCTAAATTGGAGTGTCACCAGGGCCGGTCTCTGCGGATTGACGATGATTCCCCTTATTTTTCCAAAGTTGTGGATCGGGTATAGCAAGGGAATCCAGCTTTCTCAAGGCTGGATAAAAATTTCCAGCCGTTCGGCTTGATCAAGAGCGCCCTCCCCTGCCCTTTCCTTAAATAGTCCGGCTTTGATCCTCACCGGGTTTTTATAAGTCTATGATGTCGTCATAAAGTGAGGCGTTTTCTTTTATTTTTGCGCTGTTGCCAATGCTGGCAATAGAGTTTTTTTCAAAAAGATTTTTAAAATACGGGGCAAAGGCCTGCAGGTCGGTGACCTCGGTCGACAAGATCTGTTCGACTCTGCATTGTTTGTCGGAGGCACTGATCCCTGAGAGGTATTCGTTACGCGCAGTAGCTCCGCGGGCGGCAGGCCCCTGGTGCGGATCAAAGCTGCCATAGGTGCCGATGATCAGCTGTTGCAGAACCGGGGGGGCCAGTTCCATATTTTCCACCTGTTCCCAGGTATTGTTATAGGCGGCAAAGGTCTTAACAATCTGAGGATCGCGGTAACTGACAAAAGCCAGATTGCCGGTGATCTGATTAAACTGGATAAAGCAGCCGTAGGCTCCGCCGACCTGACGCACAGTGTTCCACAGGTAATCACGGGACAACCATGTCCTCAAGACTTCAAATTGGCCGTTATAGGTGTCCGGATCGGGAAACAGGTTGCACCCTTGAATGTTGTATACAACCTCGGCAGAGGTGCAAAACGCCTGTCTTAAGGGGCGCTTTGGAAACTGAGGGGATACATCTTCACCGGATCCTTGGGGAAAGGCCTTGATGAAGGCAGGAAGCTGCTCTTTAAAGTGCAGGATATCATTTTTTCCGGCGGTAATCGAGCACAGAAACCGGCCCTGGACAAGCAGTTGGTCTTTGAGTTGTTCAAGGGTATGGAGAAAATGTTCTTCCAGCTCGTCATAATGGGCAGCGAGTTCTTTCAGGGCCAGGTAAGCGGTGGCCCCGGTTACCTGTTCATTGTATTTTCCACCTGGGCTGAGATGGGAAAAAACACGAACAGCTGCAAGGCTGTAGCCTTCACTCTGGACGCTGTGTTCGGCCCAGGCAAATTCACGCTGGACAATGTCACGGATGCGGCCGCGGTCATGAAAACTGACCTGACTGAGCGTTTGTCTGATCAGAGCAAGAGCTTCGTCGAGGTAAACCGATAGGACCTTGGCCTGAAACCAGAGGATCGGCTGCAGGGTCTCAGGCTGCTTTTTTTTCTGATAGGTAGAGAAAGTGTGGGAAAATCCACCGGTGAACATATTGATTTCTTTAGCAAATCGCATGAAATCCATATCCTTGCTCCCGATCTCGGTGACAATGGTGCCGAACAGATCAAGATAGGCCAGGGACTCAGCGGACAGGGCGGAGCAGTTGAAACCGAAGTCGATGTAGGAGATCGAGTTGGTATCGAGTTCATTGCGGAACAGGGAACAGCTGCCGGTGGTTTCAGGAACCGTCTGAAAAAAATCTAAGTCGGCATTGAGATCGTCGATATGCAGCGCGGGTAAAAGGGCAAGCGTCTGCTCATCGTTGGGCTCGGACTGCGTAGCAAGGAGATTTTTGGTATATTGAACCAGCTCCTCCATCTTTTCAGGCCCCAGTTGTTGTTCATAGGCCCGCAGTCGATTGTGCTCTTTTTGGCTATTTTGTGCCGTTTTTTCGGCATCCGGCCTCAGGGTAACAACGACGGTGGCGGAATTATCAAGGAGAAGTTCTTTGATTAACTGTTCAAAGTATTTGTTTTCAAGAGCCTGGGTGCGAATATCGGTGAAGAGTTGTTCCATCTGCAGGGCTTCAAAGGGATCAGCTCCGTACTTCATGGCGGGCAGGGCCTTGCCGATCAGGTCGAGTCCGCGCTGGGCCTTGTTCATCTCCTCGCGTACGGAAAATTCATACTTGTTGAGCTCGGCCAGGACCAGATCACGGTTCAACCCTTCGGCAACCATGGCCGAAAGGGCCTGATTATAGACGTCCAGAAAGCGGTCACGTTTATCGACATCACAACCGATCAGGTAGGTCAGCATAAAGGTCTTAAAGGAGGAACCGGTGACAAAGAGTCCCCCGAAATCGTGACAGAGCCCAGCCTCTATAATACGGTTTTTCAGGGGTGATGCATCGGAATTATAGAGAATATTGGCAATTATCTGCAGGGCGGTATTGCGTTTTCGATCAAGCGCATCTCCGGTCAGGGAGCCGACCGCGAGAAAAGTCTTTCCGTTCAGATCGCTGCCGGGTTGAACGCCGTAGCTGTCGTCTATAAAGACCGCCTTTTCGATGGGGTTTCCAGGGATAATCCGGGCCCGCTCACCGGGGCTGTCATACTGAGCAAGGAAGTTCTCCTGGACATAAGCCAGTTCAGCATCAAGATCGGCGTCACCATAGAAAAACAGGGTGGCATTTGAAGGGTGGTAGTGCTTCCTGTGAAAGGCAACAAACTGTTCATAGCTCAGGTCGGGAATATTTGCCGGATCTCCACCGGATTCGTGGGCATAGGTGGAATCGGGCATCAATCCCTTGAAGGTATTGTGGAACAGGTGACGGAAGGGGTCTGAAAACGCACCTTTCATTTCATTATAGACCACACCCTGATATTCAAGAGGTTGTTCAAGGTCTTCTTTATGATAATGCCAGCCCTCCTGTTCAAAAGTGGAGCGCAGGAGCAGGGGATTGAGGGTAACATCACAGTACACATCCATAATGTTAAAGTATTCCTTCAGGTTACGAGTGGCAAAGGGATACCAGGTGGTGTCGGATCCGGTCATGGCGTTGAGAAAGGTCATGAGGCCGCCCTTGTTGATTTCACCAAAGACGTCTTTGACCGGATACTTTTTTGATCCCATAAGGACGGAGTGTTCTAAGATGTGGGCTACACCGGTTGAATCTTCGGGCACGGTCTGAAAGGCAATGCAGAACGTTTTATTGGGGTCTGTGTTTTTTATGGCAAGAGCAGGCGTACCGAGAACCGCATGGGTGAACAGGTAGAGCGTGGAGTCGATTTCTTCGATGTATTGAGTGCGTGTAAGGGTGAATCCGTGATAGGTGCTGCCTGTTGTAAAATCCGTCATAATCAATGTAGGTTAAAAGGTTTTATGGGAATCGAGAAGCAGTGTAACCGGGCCGTCGTTTGTCAGAGAAACATTCATCATGGCCTGGAATTGACCGGTTTGCACGGATATTCCATGTCGGCGGACTGCGTCCGCAAATGCAGTATAGAGGTTTTCGGCAAGTTCGGGCGGGCCGGCCTGGGACCAGGAAGGGCGTCGCCCTTTTCGACAGTCACCGTAAAGGGTGAACTGTGAAACGACAAGGAGACTGCCGCCGGTATCGAGCAGCGACAGGTTCATCTTACCGTCCGGATCATCAAAGATGCGAAGGTTGGCGGTCTTGTCGGCCAGCCAAACGACATCCCGGTCGGTATCCTCGGCATGAACACCAAGCAGGACCAGCAGGCCGTGATCAATTGAACCTATGATACGATTATCAACCTGAACAGAGGCACATTTGACCCGCTGGATTACCGCTCGCATGGAGGATACAATGCAATCGGATCAGGTGGCAAAGGAAACGTCACGATGGGAAAATGGTGTATATTTGAGCAGGATAAGTGGATTGGCAGGGCCGGAGAACAAGGCTCCGGCCCAATGATCAGTATTCAACTCAATCGGCTTCCCAGAAATCCTCTTTGGCGGCGCCGCATTTTGGGCAGACCCAGTCTTCAGGTACTTTCTCCCAGGGCGTACCGGGATCAACACCGTTCTCATAGTCACCTTCTTCCGGATCATAGATATAGCCACAGGGGCATTCCCATTTTTGCATGATAGACCTCCTCTGTTAACTTGTATTCACTGTTGGATAAATATCCTTACGATTGTAAGTGTTTTTTCAAGGCTGTCAAGAAGATGATGCATATTCCGCCCGTAATGTGGTGAGCATGAGATACATTCCGCCGCAAACAATCAGGAACGCACCGAGAACACTGGTAAGCGACGGCATTTCATTCCAGAAAAGGTATCCGTAGAGGATGGAAAGGACGACCGAGGCATAACTTGCAGCGGCCACCGTCGGTGCAAGGTCGAGACTGTAGGCTTTGGTAAGCAGATATTGACCGAGACTGGCAAATCCGGCAATCGCTAGCAGGAGCAGCCATTGATGGGAAGATGGCAATGTGAATGTCGACAGGGTCGCAAGACCGCTGACCAGGCAGAGCAGAACGGTGAAGTTAAAGACAATGACCAGGGTCGTTTCTGTGCGGCTGAGCATGCGAACCATGAGGTGGGCAAGGGCGGCCAGGAAAGCGGCCGTTAGAGCGGCAGTGGAAGCAAGGGTCCAGCCGACCTGGGGTTTCATGATCATGGCGGTGCCGGCAAGACCAAGGGCAATGGCGATCCATACGTTTTTTTTTCCTTGTTCACCAACAAGAAAAGGGGCCATCAGGGTAAGAAACAGCGGTTGAGTGCGACCGATAAAAACACAATCAGCCAGCGGCATGTGGGTCAGGGCGTAGTAAAAACAAAACATGGCGGTGGTGCCGAACAGCATCCGCAGGAGGAGTCTTTTCCAGTCACGGACCAGGAGCGGGTGGCCGCCATGGAGTATAAACCCAAAGAGGACCGGCAGGGCCATCAGGCTGCGGAGAAACATGAGTTCCGTTATCGGCAGCCCCCGGCCAAGGGTTTTAATCAGGGCCGCCATGGTGACAAAACAGGCCGAGGCGGCAAACATGAGCAGGATTGCCAAATTCTCTATTCCTGCAGCCGGGCCGTGTGGAGACGGGTGAGATACTGGATGATGCCGACAGCTGCAATAGCCGCTGTTTCGGCGCGAAGTACCAGCGGCCCAAGGGTAACGGGTTGGAACCCTTTGTCACCGGCCCAGTCCACTTCCTGCTGGTGAAAGCCGCCTTCAGGGCCTATCAGCAGCAGTACTTTTCCGGGGGCGGTAAACAGCTCCGGGTAGACCGTGGCCTGCCTTTCATCTTCCCAGCACAGGAGAGGATAGTGGTAGGAGGCAACCGGGAGATCCCCCAGGTCGATAACCGGGGTAATCCGCATGGGCGTGGGGCGCCCGCACTGTTTACAGGACTCAAGCACAATACGCTGCCAGCGCTGCATCCGGCGTTCCAGATTCTTCTGTTGCCGGCAGTACCTGGTAAGCACAGGCATCAGGGTGTCGACACCAAGTTCGGTTGCCTTCTGCAGGATAAGATCCATCTTCTTGCCCTTGAGTATCCCCTGGGCCAGGGTCAAGGGAAAGTCGGGCCTGGCGGACTCAACCACCTTCCCGGTGATTCTGCATTCGACACTGTTTTCAGAATTCTTTAGTATTTCAGTCCGGTACACGGCACCGGTACCGTCAAAGAGTTCGATGGTCTGCCCCGGCCGGATTCGGAGCACCGTGCGCAGATGATGGGCCTGACTTCCCGACACAACAATCGTGTCGCCGTCAATAGACTGAGGCGGAACGAAAAAACGACGCATGCTACCGGAAGCAGTAGGGATCGAGATCGTTGAAGATATCCTGTCCGAATCCGTACATCACCGCGAGGCAGCCGCCGCAGACCGGGCGTATTTCACAGTCCTTGCAGGCCGATGAGCCGCCGCGATAGCGTTTGGCCGCTTCTCCGTGATAGATCTCTGCAAGATTTGTCTCTTCTATATTGCCGATCGGGGAGGGCAGTTTACGGCAGGCATGGACCTCTCCGTCAGGCAGCAGGGAGACAAAGTTGAAGGCGGCTCCACAGCCGTACCCGGCACAGCCGCCGATATAGGGCATGGCCTGTTTATGGCGTAACAGATTAAAAAAGTTATCTTTTAAGCTCATGCACGGGTTGTGCTCGCTTGCCGCCATGAAGCGTTCAAGAAAGGCCGGAAAATCCTTCGGGTCCACAGAGGCCAGGTCGGCGCCCTCACCGACCATGGCCAGCCGGTTGAAGGTGAACAGGTTGACCCGGTCCCGGAGCAGTTCGCCCAGCTCAAGGACCTCTCCCATGTTGGCCCGGGTCAGGGTCAACATGACCATGGAGAAAATATCCAGTTCTTTGAGCAGGTCAAGAAAGTCGAAGATCCGGTCAAAATGACCCTCGCCCCGGATGTAATCATTGTGTTGCCGTAACCCCTCAAGGCTGACCTGGTAGAATTCAGGCTTCTGGATCGCCATCATCTCTTCGATGCGGTGTTTGGGCATGGGGTTGCCCAGGACAGCGAGCATGAATCCCCGGTCGGCCGCCTCTTTGTAGAGTTCGATAAAATGGGGGTAGAGCATCGGATTACCGCCGGTGAACGTGACCTGGGTAAAGACATGGTGCTGCAGGCAGAAGTCATAGAGATCATCAAGTACCCTGATCGCCTGACCGAGTTCCAGGGTCTTGCGGTCGCTGCGATCATAACAGTGGCGGCAGTGGAGGTCGCAGACCTGAGTGATGTGCCATTGCAGGGTAAAAGTCGGGGCGGTAAAGCGATCAGGTTCGGTGAGGACTCCGCGGGGATAGTCTTTTCCGCGGACAATTTTTGATTTCGGGGCCAGCAGGAGGCCGCGATGGATAGCAACATAGAGGATGTCGTCTATGGTGCCCAGCGACACCCCGCCCTCTTTGGCCGCCTGTCTGGAATCAACCTCTTCACTGACGAGTTTCAGGGCCAGCAGATCATGTCCGCTCGGCTCCAGCACATGAACTTCTTCGGTACCGGATTTGCGCAGGACCAGGACATGGGCATCCTGGCGGGTGGGCCGGACGTCCTTGTCGGTAAGCAGTTCCGGCAGGCCGGACCAGCGGACGGAAAGGAGTTTAAGGGCCGGATTGATTATCCGTTTTTCAATGACTTCGGGAACAGGCGGCGGATCTGTTTTCAACAGGTGACAGGAGTATTCGATTCTCGCCAGATCCGGGAGATACGGATAACGGCTGCAGATCTCCGGGTGCTGCTCAAGATAGTCGGGAAGTTGAAGCGGATCAAGCTCCGGCAGGCTTATGGGGAGCAGGGGGGTACAGAGAGGATAGACCGTGGGCAAGGAAAGCGTATTTTTTTCTGACAAGGAATGTTCTCCGGAAGTAAGGAGTGATGACAAAGGGTTTGATCAGGATTTGAAAAAACGTAAGCAATCACAGGATATGTAACTCTGCGATATGACCCAAAACTGTAAGTGGTCTCAGGTGCCGTAGATTCGTGCAGGCGTCCCTGTTTGCTGCAGGTAAGCGCAGACTCCGATAGCCCGCTATGCGGGCAGGGAAGACCGTACGGAATATGCGGTGCCTGTGATCACTTACGAAAAAACAACAAAACCGGTGCCCTTGAGAGGCTACCGGTTTGTTATTCTACATATGTAACGTGCAACCTGCACGTTTATTTTTTACCGCTTCAGCTACTGGCGCCTTTTTTCTTTACTTCATCGGCGGCTTTGTCGATAGCCTCATTGGCTTTATCGGTGGCGGCGTCAACGGCCTCGTTCTTGGCGTCTGTTGCCATGCCTTCAACTTTTTCTTTTGCAGCGTCCCCGACGCTGTTCATGGTACCGCTTCAGCTGCTTCCTGCTGCGTGTTGAGCTGCATTTTCAGTGCTACCTGCACTGGGAGTTGAGCTTCAGCCGCTGCCTGCAGCATGTGCTCCTGGGACAGAGATGCCACCGGCACTGATCAAACCGGCTACACCCAGGCCAGCGAGGAATTTTTTCATATCCTTGCTTATCATCGGGGTCCTCCTTGAGAGAAGAGTAATAAGAAAACATAGAAGAAGCCGATACAATACCGACCCAACATTGAGAAAACATATACGATTTCAGGGAGAAGTGTCAAGAGAAATGAGAATATTTATCGTTCTGTACGCTGATAGGTGTTGATGGTGTAGGGCAGGGCGGTATTGACCTGCTCGCTGTCGATCAGGGAAAAGATCTTTGGCGGGAACCGAGGGAACCAGGCATCTCCGGATATGGATTCCGGCAGGATGGTGAGAATCAGGGTATCGGCAAGGGGTAAGGCGAGCCTGTAGAGTTGTTCACCGCCGATGACAAAGATTTTTTTTTCATTCGTACATAGGGCAATGCCTTCGTCCAGGGAATGTGCCACCTGGGCACCAGGGGCTTGAAATGAGTGGTTCCTGCTTATTACAATATTGTGTCGGCCGGGCAGGGGACGGCCGATGGATTGCCAGGTCCTGCGGCCCATGATCAGGGCATGGCCCATGGTAATCCGTTTGAAACGGGCCTGCTCACCCGGAATATCCCAGGGGATGGCGTTATCCTTACCTATGACCCGGTTAGCGGCCATGGCGGCAATTAATATAATTTCAGCATTGTTGTGCATGGGTTCCCTCGTAACTCGTCACAGGGGTGGTAATCACTTATGTTCCCTCGCCTGTTGTGTCGACAATAACGGTTTATATACTCTTTTTATACTGTACCTAAGCAGGTTTCGACAAGGGGAAGAACAGCGGAATCCCCATCCTGTCGAAGTCGGTTGAGAAAAAGAAAAAATCCCTCTTGACGATTATCTTTTGCTGGTTATTTTTTTTTTACAGTCAGGGATCGGTCGGGAAGTTTTGTCTGTGTCGAGTCCGGCTGATAAGGTGAAGTTCATCTGATATTCGCTTTATGCAAGGAGGTAAACCATGGCAAAAAAAGAGAAAGCAGCACTGGTTAAACGAGAGGAGATGCAGCCTGTATTCCCATTTGCGGAGATGGAGCAGTATTTCGACAATTTTTTCCGAAATCCGTTCTCCATGCCGGCCCATCCGTTGATGTCGCAGGGTATGCCGAGGATGATGGAGATGTCTCCATCGGTGGATATCTTCGAAGACGGCGATGATGTGGTGGTCAAGGCGGAAATTCCCGGTGTAAAAAAGGAAGATCTTGATGTCACTATCACCGACAACAGCCTGACCATCAGCGGTGAGAAAAAGCAGGAAGAGAAGGTGGACAAGAAGGATTTTCACCGGGTGGAGCGCAGCTACGGTACCTTCAGCCGTAGTTTCAGACTGCCGGAGGATGTCAATGGCTCCAAGGCCAAGGCAAACTTTAAGGACGGACTGCTTGAGGTGAGGTTACCCAGAACCAAAGAGGCAAAACAGAAGAAGATCGAAATTGCATAATTTTTTCTGATTACCCACAAACTTCAGCCTGATGCAGGGGATACCATCGCTGAATACCAAAGGGCATTACGAACTCAGCGAATTATGATGAATGTACTGGGTCCTGCAATCCGGATGAACAAGCGATGTTATCCCTGATTTGTGAAAAGCTGAGCTTTGTACGTAATCAGGTAATTTTTTCGGCGTGAACGTAAAAACCCCCGTCAACCAAGTTGACGGGGGTTTTTACGTTCCGTGATACCGGGGAGTGAAAAGAAAAAGCCTTAAGGAGGGGCGTCTCCTTCCGCCTTACCCGGATCCGTATCGGTTTGTCCATCAATAGGCAGGCCTAGGCCCAGGCAGATTTTATGTTCAATCTCGGTAACCATCTCGGGATGGTCCTTGAGAAATTTCTTGGCGTTTTCCCGGCCCTGGCCGATCCGTTCGTCCATGTAGGAGTACCAGGCGCCGCTCTTGTCAACGATATCGTGCTCCACGCCGAGATCAAGCAGGTCGCCAATTCTGGAGATACCCTCACCGTAGACAATATCAAATTCCGCTATCCGAAAGGGCGGGGCGACCTTGTTTTTGACCACTTTGACCTTGCCCCTGTTACCGACCACTTCCTGTCCATCCTTAATCTGGGTCATCCTGCGAATATCGATCCGCAGAGATGAGTAAAACTTGAGGGCATTACCGCCGGTCGTGGTCTCTGGACTTCCGAACATGACGCCGATTTTCATCCGAATCTGGTTGATAAAGACCAGCACCGTGTTGGTCCGGCTTAAGACGCCGGTAAATTTTCGCATGGCATGGGACATAAGCCTGGCCTGCAGACCGACGTGATGGTCACCGACATTGCCGTCAATTTCAGCCCTGGGAACCAGAGCCGCCACTGAATCGATTACTATAACGTCAATACCGCCGCTGCGCATGAGGATTTCCGTGATTTCCAGGGCCTGTTCGCCGAAATCCGGCTGAGAGACCAGCAGGTCGTCAACATTCACCCCAAGCCTTTTGGCATAGGAGGTGTCCAGGGCATGCTCGGCATCGATGAAGGCGGCATTTCCTCCCCGTTTCTGGGCCTCGGCAATGACATGCAGGGCCAGGGTCGTCTTGCCCGATGATTCCGGCCCATAGATCTCCGTCACTCTGCCCCTGGGGAAACCACCCACCCCAAGGGCCAGATCGATGGAGAGAATGCCGGTGGGGATAACCGGGATATTCTGATGCTCATTGGAACCCAGCCGCATGATAGAGCCCTTGCCGAACTGTCTATGGATCTGGGTTATAGCGTTATCCACGCTTTTAAGTCGTCCCTCTGACACGGTGGCCTGTGGTGCTGCCATATATGTTCTCCTTGCCTCTATTTAGAAAGCTTGTGTTATCTCGTTATCCGCCAGCAGAGCTCTGCGAATAGTATCAAGGGCCGTATTGGCCGTCATTTCACGAACCCGGGCGCGGTTACCTTCAAAATGGTGCTGGCGGGCATGAACCGTGTTGTTGTGCATTAAGCCTATGTATACGGTGCCCACCGGTTTTTCTTTACTGCCGCCTCCGGGCCCGGCAATACCTGTGACCGAGACGGTCATGTCGGTTTGAATCCGGTCCGTCAGGCGTGCAGCCATGGCCCGAGCGACCTGTTCACTGACCGCGCCGTAGTTGTTAAGCAGATCCTGATCCACATCCAGCAGAATGTGTTTGAGATGATTTGAGTAGGCAATCACTCCACCGGCAAACCAGGCGGAACTTCCGGCAACCGCGGTGAGCTTTTCGCCGATAAGGCCGCCGGTGCAGGATTCAGCCACGCTGAGTTTTTTCCGGTTTTTCCGTAACAGATCACCGACCACCGAAGCCAGCGTTTCATGGCCGGTCCCGTAAATTGCATCGCCCAGCGCCTGGGTCAGGGCCTGATCGGCGGCGATGAATTTTTTCTCGGCAGCCTGATCATCCTTTTCCAGGATGGTCAGGCTGACATGAACTTCACAGTCAACCGGGTAATAACCGATATGAACATTTTCCTGCTTTTCCAGCTCAATCAGGCGGCTGTTGATGATTGTTTCCGGCAGACCAAAGGTTCTGTATATACGCTGCTGGATATAGTTGCGGTTATTTGTACTCCAGCCCGAGAGTCGTGGCAGAACCTGTTCTACCAGCAGTTCCTTCATCTGCGAAGGGATACCGGGCAGGAAAAAAATGGGAACCGATTCATGGACCAGCATGTAGCCGGCCATTCTGGCCTTGTGATTGAGGATTTCGGCCCCTTCAGGGAGCCAGGCTATTTTTTCAAGATTGCCTGCGGGCTGCGTTCCACCCAGGTGCTGCCGGATCTTTTCGAGAATGTCCGGGTACAGAGTCGGCGGTCGTTCCAGGGCCTCGGCAACGGCTTCGTTGGTCAGGTCATCGGTGGTGGACCCGAGGCCGCCGGTGACAATAACGAAATCAACCCGCCGAATGGCTCGTTTCAGGGCTTCACCGATCAGGGCAGGGGCATCACCAATGGTATGCATGGCATAGACTTCATGGCCTGCGGCAAAGAGATGCCGGGCAGCAAAACCGCTGGTGGTATTGGCGATACGGCCTGAAGTCAGCTCGTCGCCTATGGCAATTATTTCTCCGATCATGCCTGTCTTCGGGGTAGGGAAGAGGGGGACCGTGCCAAGCAACGGTCTGACTGAGTATCCGTACCAATGTACAAGGTTCCGGTAAAGAACTCAAGTCACTCCTGCTCAATTTCAAGGATACCAAGAGGCTGATCGTCTTCCATCCGATCAAAACGGACAGAGACTATCTGGTGACGGAGGTGGGAAGGGCCGTCAAACTGGAGCGGAATATAGTTCTCTGAAAATCCCTGGAGCAGGCCGGTTTTTTTATTTCGACGCTCAATCAGAACTCTCTGGATTGAACCCAGATGCCGACGATAAAAGGCCTGTCGTTTTTCCTGGTCAAGTTCCCGCAAACGACGGACCCATTCATCCTTTATCTTCCCGTCGACCTGATCTTTAAAGGAGGCGGCTAGGGTGCCCGGCCTGCTGGAATAGGGAAAGACGTGCAGGTAGCTGATCGGTAGCCCGTCAAGCAGGCGAAAGGTGTTGTCTGCCGTCTGTTCGTTTTCTCCGGGAAACCCGGCCAGAACGTCACAGCCGATGGCGGCATGGGGCAGGGCGGTTGTTATCCTGCGAATGACATCAACAAACACCTCCACCGTGTACTGACGGTTCATGCGGACAAGAATTCGGTCATCACCGCTCTGCAGAGGAATATGGAGATGGGGCATGAAGTTGTGGTGGCTTGTCATGATCTCAAGTAAGCGCTCATTCACCTCTGTAGGTTCCACCGAACTGAGCCGGATACGCATCTCAGGATATCGTCTGCAGAGGGTTTCGAGCAGGGTGTAGATATCAAGTTTTTCATCCAGATCAAGGCCGTATTTCCCAACGTTGATTCCGGTGATAACCATTTCCCGGTACCCTTCCTGGTGAAAGGTCTCCACCTGCTCAAAGACTGCTGCTGCCGGCAGGCTCCGACTCCGGCCCCGGCTGTAGGGGACGATACAGTACGAGCAGAAGTTGTTGCAGCCATCCTGAATTCGAAGATAGGCCCTGGTTCGCCCGTTGAAACGATGCACCGGCAACGGGCAGATTTCTTTGTTCATGCTGATCTTGCCGGTGAGCATGACCAGTTCGGGAAGGGTGTCTGTCAGGGCGGTTTCTACCAGCAGGTGCTTGTTGCCGTTGCCGATGATGCAGGTCGGGTTATCGATCATTTCGAGCAGCTCTTCCCCTGCTATCTGGGCGTAGCAGCCAGTGACCACTATCCGGGCATCAGGATTGGCCCGCATGGCCCGGCGAATCAGTTGCCGGGACTGCTGCCCGGCCCTGCCGGTGACGGCGCAGGTGTTAATGACATAAATATCCGCAGAGGAGGAAAAGGGCACCAATTGGCTGTCGGCCTGTTCAAACCCGGTTATAAAGGAAGCGGATTCAAACTGGTTTACCTTGCAGCCAAGAGTGGCTATTGCGATCTTTTTTTTCATGACCCTGGAGTCTCCGCTGCTGTTATTGTGCCGCTGCCGACAACCCTTTCATCTTCATAGAAAACAGCAAACTGGCCCGGGGTGATGGCCCGCTGCAGCTCGGTGCAGCGGATCAGCCATCTGTTTTCCGCGGTTTGCTGCAGTCGGGCGCGGGCAGGCTGATGTCGTGAACGGAGCTGAACCAGCCCCTGCCAGGGCAGGCTGAGGTTAGGGCTGGTCCATTGCAGATCGCAGATAACGATTTCCTGTTTAAAGAGTTCTTCATTTTTACCGATCAGAATCCGGTTGTTTTTCGGGTCAAGGCCGACCACGTACCATGGTGTTGCATCCGGCAGGCCCAGGCCGCGGCGCTGGCCGACGGTATAGTGGCTGATGCCGCTGTGGTGACCGAGCAGCCTGCCGTCAAGGGAGCAAATCTCACCGGTTTTCTCCCCCACGCCCTGCCGGGTAAGAAATTCCTGGAGACCGGTTGATAAAAAACAGACATCCTGGCTTTCATTACCGGAAAAACCGGTAAGCCCGAGGGATTCGGCCTTGGCATACACATCCTGTTTGTGCCATGATCCCAGGGGGAAGAGGATCCTGGCCAGTTGTTTTTGATCCAGCCGGCAGAGGAAATAGGATTGGTCTTTTTTAGGATCAAGTCCGCGCAGCAGATGATAGCCTCTGTCCGGATCATGATTGATACGGGCGTAATGACCGGTTGCCCCTTTGTCCATCCCTCTGGAAAGCATGGTCTCCAGCAGCACGCCGAATTTAATAGTTTTATTGCAGACCACACAGGGGTTGGGGGTTTTCCCCTGCCGGTACTGTTTGGTAAAATAGCGGATTATTTTTTCCGAAAACTGTTCACGCATATCGATCAATTCCAGATCAATATCGATGGCTTCTGCAATCTCTTGTACCCGTTGTATCTGCTTTTCACTTTCAGCCACCGGCAGACGCATGAAGAAACCATGCACTTCATAGCCCTGTTCGCGGAGAAGCAGCGCGGTCACTGTGGAGTCTACGCCGCCGCTCATGGCAATCCCGATTTTTTCCGGACACATAGCTGTTGTCTGTAAGAGTAGATGGTCTCGTAGAATCCTCGACGTCTGCCAAGCAACCGGGTACTCGGCGAGTTCCATTGTCACACCCCTTAACGGTATGATTTTCGGAGGTTCGCAGGCTCTACGGTAGAGTTCAGGAAGTTTAGCATGTCAAACGATCATTGAAAATAGAGAAGACGGGCCAAAAAAAGAAAAAGCGGGCAGAGGGCGGAGAATGTAATCAGATAAGGGAGGAAAGAATTTCACAGTTGCGGCAGATTTCCATTTTGTCCTTCCAGCCTTTTTGTGCAGTACATTCACACTGGGTTCCGCTGAGAAACCAGCAGAGATGACCAGCCTGAAATTCCCAGGCCGGGCATTCTTTTTTAAATTTGCACTTTTTTTCTTTCCAGCAGTCCTTACGCTTAAGGGCGGTATTCTGGCGTTGGTTTCCCAGCAGAAAATAAATCTGTCGTTCCACATGCAGGGGAACGGATCGCCAGCCTTGTTCGTAGCTTTGGACCGCTTTCAGAGAAACGCCAAGCAATGCCGCCAGTTCTTTCTGGGTCTTTTTGAGCTTTGCCCGGGCCTTTGCAAATAGTTCTTTATCCATTGTTCCTATATTTTATACTTGTGCATATGTGCAGAAATACCACATGGTGTTGCATCAACTGTATTGTTACACTGGTTTTTTCCGGAGTTCAAGAAAAAAGAGGGTTCGGATGGACAAATCCTTTCAGAACAAGGCGAATTTATGTGCATTCCCACGATTGGGGTGCGACAATCTGTCCCTGATTGTCGAGGTGAGTCATTTGTTGTGGTCACTTACAAAATTCGGGTACATGAAAATGAGTAAGTACCACCCCTGTGATGAGTTACACCGGGACGGTCGATTTTTCGGAAACACCGACTGGCAACTGTTGCTGAGATCGGGTACAAGTTGAAAACGGATACGTGTCGTCAATGAGCGCTCGAGGAGTTTTTTTTAATGAATAGGCAGAATAAACCAAATAAAACCGGGTTGACCCGCCTGCTCAGGGCCGCCGTCTGTTCCCGGCAAGGATTCAGCTACATCTGGAAAAGCGAGGAGGCCTTCAGACAGGAGGTCGTGCTCTGTATTGTTTTTATTCCCCTGGGGTTGTTCCTTGGCGACGGCGGCACGGATCGGGCTCTGCTCATCGGCTCGGTCCTTTTGATCCCCCTGGTTGAAGTGCTGAACACCGCCATTGAATGCACCATTGACCGCATCGGTAGCGAATATCATGAGTTGTCCGGCAATGCCAAGGACCTTGGTTCATCGGCCGTCATTCTGTCCATCTGCATCACCGCTGCTGTCTGGGCTCTGGTGCTCTGGCCTTGAGTACCAGTTTCGAGTTCCTGATTTTGAGTTTTTTGTGCATTAGTCCTGAACTTTTGTCATAAAAAAACAGATAGCGAACACTTCGAGAAGAGTTAAGGCACACCGTAGGAACCTGGGTTGCGGGTAAAACCCTTGTTGGTTTTTTACCTGCGATGGTTATGGATATGAGATCCCCTGCGTAAGGGGTCATTTGGAGTGATCGTGATGGTGGCCCTGTTCACCAAGGGGGTGGGCGTGCCGGTGTTGATGTACCTTGAGGGTGTCGCTTTTCAGCAGGCGGCCGTGATCAAGTCCGTAAAATCCATTGCAGAGCCGGGCAAGAAAGTCCCAGTCATGGGAGATGAGGAGAAAGGCCTGATCAAGGCCGGTGAGAATGTCAAGCAGTCGATGGCGGCCATCGTGGTCCAGGTCGTTGGTGGGCTCATCCATCAGCAGAATGGAAGGCTCCATGGCCAGGACCGTGGCCAGGGCGACCAGGCGTTTTTCTCCGCCGGACAGCCGGTGGGTGATGCGATTTTCGTATCCGCTCAATCCAACCCGCTTGAGGGTTGAGGTGCTGATTTCCCGGGCCTCTTCCTGCGACTGCCCCAGGTTGAGAGGACCAAAGGCCACATCCTCCAGCACCGATGGGCAGAACAGTTGATCTTCGGCATTCTGAAAGAGCATGCCCACCTGCCGGCGTAGTCTGAAAAAATCTTTCTCATTTTCCATGACCCGGCCGTTGAAAAGGATCTGGCCCCCGTCGGGCTTGAGCAGGCCGACCATGATCTGGAGCAGGGTCGTTTTTCCTGAACCGTTGTCACCCACCAGGCCGATTTTTTCATTACTGAGCTGGAAGTCAAGCCCGGAAAAAACCGGGTGTTGGTGGCCCGGATAACTGAAGGTGATGTTGCGCAGTTCCAGAGAGCAGGGTGATTTTTCGCATTCCATGCCCTCGCTTACCAGAAAACAGGCAAGAGGGCAAGGCCCGTGCCGCAGGCGAGAAAAAATAACAGCAGCAGAAAGTCGGCCGGCCGGGTTGCCTGGATGGTCAGCAGGGGAAAGTACCCCTGGAACCCGCGCATGAGCATGGCCTTGTGGATTCGTCGGGACCGGTCATAACTGCGGATCAAGGTCATGCCGATCAGGTATCCGTAGGTTCGATAGGTATGCAGATTGGTTGAAGTGGAAAAACAGCGCAAGGCGGCGGAACGACGCAGCCTCTGGTATTCCTGTTCGATGAGTCCAAGGTAACGGTAGGTGGTCAACAGCAGGAGAATAAGTTTATGGGGCAGGTGGAGCC
>CAZPXI010000015.1:0-22533 GCA_964590715.1 uncultured Desulfobulbus sp. | reverse complement strand
GAACAACGCCCATCAGGTCATTACGAACCATCTTGACGTAATCTTCGATTGCATTTTCGCCGATGTAGGTGTTGATGGCGGACAGACCCTGGGCAACAGCACCGGAGCGCTCCATGGCAGCCTTGTCAACAAGGATAATTTTGAGGCTGTCATCGGCCCATTTTTTAATCTCAAATGCGGTACCGCAAGCTGCCATACCACCACCAACGATAAGCACGTCACAGCTATGCTCTACAACTTCCGGATCGACAACGGCGGCCAATTCGCCTTTCGGCTTATTCGGTAATGCCATATTTCTATCTCCTAATAATATTTTTTAGAATAGATTACTTCTGCACATTTCTACGCAACCAATCAGCCTTAGGCTGTTTTGGTCGGGCTCGGCAGATCAGCTTCAAGAAGCAGGCACTCGTCATCCAGGCTTGCACCTTTATCACCGGCATACTCATTGGCAGCGCCCTCAGCGGTTGTCCGAATCGGGAACTTAAAGCGCTTGATATTGCCATTACGGAACTTAACAGTCCACATGATGGAATCGGAAGAACGCATCGGATGAACCTGTCCACCCATGGGCACAAAGTCATCGTAACCGCGAACCATGATCGCACCCTGCGGGCAGATCTTTACACAGCTATAACACTCCCAGCATGCATCCGGTTCCTGGTTGTAGGCTTTCATCTCCTCAACGTTAAGAACCATTAGATCATTCGGACAAATGTACATGCAGGCCGTCTTATCGCCGCCCTTGCAACCATCACATTTTTCAGGATCTACGTAACTTGGCATTAAACTACCTCCTCACTTGGATTTTCCTTTATGGCCCCGCTCATGCGGAACCAATTAACCTTAGCTTCTGTATATCACAACAATAAAGCCAGTGAGCAACCCGCATACCACATCGTGCACCCAATAACTTTAGCTGCCGACCGCTTTGAGCAACATTTTGTAATTTTTACCTTTTTTGAAACAGCGTTTCACAAAGGAAAAAATGAACCATCACTCATTTACAATCGATTGGAACTTTTAATTTGTTACCCTGCCAATGTCAAGCAAAATCGACAGATATCCCCTGCGCAGAAATTCTGAAGCGAACCATCAGCAATACTCATGAAAGCGTAAATCAAGACAGTAAATAACTGCATACCTTTCCAAGGCAGGAAAGAATAAAAAAAAATCCTCTGAAATGGACAGTAGACAGGGGCCGCGTCAAGACAGCAATCGAATAAAAAAATGTCGTAATTCTTCCAAACTGCCAGACATGTCTTTGACAAAAAAACATGCCCGATCAGCGAGATATACCGACAAAAACCGAGATAGGAACCGTTTAGGAGGGGAGGCGCGACATTAGTTTTCACCATAATTTTGCCGCACCAGAACTTCCCTCGGCCTGGAACCATCGGCCGGACCGACAATCCCCTCTTTTTCCATGACCTCAATCATCCTGGCTGCCCTGTTATAGCCGACCCGCAGGCGACGCTGAACCATGGAAATCGAAGCCTGTCCGGTCTCGGTCACTACCGCCACGGCCTCATCATATTTGGCATCATAATCCACCGCCGAGGTGTCGGCTTCCTCCTCGTCTTTTTCCACCACCTGCATGACCGATTCATCATATTCGGCCGTTCCCTGTTCTTTGAGAAATCCGATAATCCGCTCTGTTTCCTGTTCGGAAATGAACGCGCCATGGATCCGCTGCAGCTTTGCCGCTCCCGGCGGCAGAAACAGCATATCTCCATTACCAAGCAGGTGTTCGGCCCCGGAACCGTCAAGGATAGTCCTTGAATCAACCTTGGAAGAGACCTTGAACGAAATCCGGGTGGGAAAGTTGGCCTTGATCAGCCCGGTCAGGACATCCACCGACGGCCTCTGGGTGGCAAGCATTATATGCATACCGGCAGCTCTGGCCATCTGGGCCAACCGGGCGATGGAGGTTTCCACGTCTTTTGAGGCGACCATCATCAGATCCGCCAACTCATCGACTATAATAACGATATACGGCAGCTTCTCCTCGGCGACCTGATTATAGGAATCAAAGGATTTCACCCGTACTTCTTCAAGGAGTCGATAGCGACGCTCCATCTCCCGTACCGCCCAGATAAGTGCCCGGCTGGCCATTTTCGGTTCAACCACCACCGGGTGGAGCAGGTGCGGAATGCCCTCATAGACAGAAAGCTCTATCCGCTTGGGATCAATCATCAACAGACGAACATCCTCCGGAGTTGCCTTAAAGAGGATCGAGGCGATAAAGGCATTAATGGCAACCGACTTCCCGGCCCCGGTTGCCCCGGCAATGAGCATATGCGGCATACGGGTCAGGTCGGCAATAACCGGCCGGCCGACGACATCAAACCCAAGCCCCAGGCTGAGTGGAGATCCGGACTGACGATAGTCCTCGGCAAGGAGAATATCACGCAGATAGACGGTCTTACGAATCGGGTTAGGAATTTCAATGCCCAGGGCGGCCTTGCCGGGAATGGATCCGACAACTCTGACCCGGTCCACTTTAATCGCCATGGCCAGATCATCGGCCAGGCCGACGATTTTGTTGATTTTGACCCCGGCGGCCGGTGCAAACTCATAGGTTGTGACCACCGGTCCCGGCGAGATCCCCTCTACCGTGCCCTGCACCCCAAAATCCTGTAATTTTGCGACAAGAATCTTGCTTACTTCAAAAAAATGTTTTCGATCAACCTTCTGGCTTTTCTGTTCATTTTTATCGAGCAGGGACAGTTGCGGCAGCCGGTATTCTCCACTCTTCAGGGGCCGGAGGACAAATTCCTTTTCATCGGGCTCGGAAGGAACCTCGCGCCTGAGCGGTTCATGGACCAGTGGTTCCACAGGTTGAGGCGAAGGTGGAACGACGGGGTCGGGTTCGGCGATTTTCACTGCCGGTTCCGACTGCTTTTTCGCTATTTTTCTAGAAGTACGAGGAGACGGTGTTGTAATTTTTTTGGCCAGCCGGCCGCCCCCGTTTACGCAACGGCCAACGGTTGTGACCGGAGAAAACCTGACCGAGGCCATCAGGGAAAAAATCAAAAGCAGAAGAAGCAACAAGACCGAACCTACACCGCCGAGCACTGAACCAAACAGACTCCAGACCAGTCCGCCGAGATAGCCGCCCGGTGTGATAAACCGGCTTGAAAACACGAGCTGATCGGTTGTTGCCAGCAGGCCGGAGGAGGAGATCAGCAGGCCGGTAATACCGGCTACCACAAAGGGGAGCCGGCTGACCGAACTGCCGGGAACAAGCGTCATTACACCGCAATACATCAGGACAAATACAGGAAAAACAGCTGTCAGACCAAAGAAAGAAAAAAGATAATGGGCGGTATAAAAACCGAAGGAACCACACCAGTTTTCTGCTGGTTCCTGTAGTTCAGGATTTGGGACGAGCAGGGGCAGTGCGTAACTGAGCAGACAGAGGAAGAGAAAAACGGCACAAAAAAGAAAGAGAACCGCAATGACTTCCTGTCCAAAACGATTCTGACTCTGGGGTTTCTTGCGTGGCGGCATAAAAACAGATATTAACCGGTAGCCTGATATTTTTTTCGGAAAAACGAAGAAATAAAATGGTTATCAATCGGAGGTATCTACCTGGAGCGCATCCAGGATACCGTTTATAAAGGCAACCGCATCGGATGTTGAATAGCGTTTGGCAATCTCCAGGGCCTCGTTAATTGCAACCTGGGCCGGTACATCATCACTGTAGAGCATTTCATAGGCTGCAATCCGTAGAATATTGCGATCAACGACTGTCATCCGCTCCAAACGCCAGTTTTTGGCATGAGTGGCCAGTAACTGATCAATCTCCGATAGGCGTACACACAACCCAAGAATAACCTGCCGGGCATAGGGGAACGTTTTTTCCCCGGTATCAAAACTGGCGACAAACTCGTCAAGCTCATCCATCACCGCCTGCTCATCACCGGAGCGGCCCTGAAAGTCGTGACCGAAAAAAAACTGCAGGGCCAGTTCCCTTGATTTCCTGCGCAAGCCCATATTTTATTTTATTTAATTCTAAATTCTGAGTTTTGAGTTCCGAACTCCGAGTTTTGAGTCACATTGTGACTCTCAGTCCGGCGCCCCAACTGTATCGCAATAACCTATCCGATGACTTCCATCAGATGAATCATTTCCAGGGCGGCAACGGCCACATCCGAGCCCTTGTTTCCCGCCTTGGTCCCGGCACGTTCAATGGCCTGTTCAATGGTCTCCGTCGTCAGCACACCAAACAGGACCGGCACCCCGGCATCAAGCATAACCTGGGCCGTGCCTTTGGCAACTTCACCGGCCACATAATCGAAATGCGGGGTTGCGCCCCGGATGACCACACCGATACAGATAACGGCATCATATTTGCCGGATTTTGCCATTTTCTGGGCAACCAGGGGAATCTCAAAGGCTCCCGGTACCCGGGCTACGTCAATATCAGTATCGCTGACCCCGGACCGGACCAGACTGTCCAAAGCACCCTCAAGCAATTTTTCACAGATAAATGAATTAAATCGGGCAACAATGATACCGATTCTGCGCCCATGTCCCTGCAGATTTCCCTCTATATAGTTTGCCATTGCTTCTTCCTTTGGCTGCTGCGGTCATGACCGCTTTTTTTCAATATTTTTTTCCTAATCACTGCCGGTACGCTGCTGTCACCGGCGATCCTCAGACAGGACATTGTCCTCAAGCAAGGCTCAAGGGTCACGACGCACATTCTCCAGCGGTTCCTCACCATAGAGTTCGAGCAGGTGCCCCATTTTATCCCGCTTGCATTTTAAATACTGTTTATTTTCCGCCTCACCCGGAATTTCAATGGGAAAACGGTCGACAACTTTCAGGCCATACCCTTCCAAACCGACAATCTTTTTCGGATTGTTGGTCAACAGCCGCATTTTCCGCACCCCCAGGTCCCGCAAAATCTGAGCACCGATCCCGTAATCGCGTAAATCCGGTTTAAAACCAAGTTTCACATTGGCCTCAACGGTATCCATGCCCTCTTCGTCCTGCAGCTTATAGGCCTTCAACTTGTTAACCAGCCCGATCCCGCGGCCTTCCTGGCGCATATACAGAACCACCCCGCTGCCCTCTTGGTCGACCATCTGCATGGCGGCATGGAGCTGTTCACCGCAGTCACAACGGGACGAACCAAAGACATCGCCGGTCAGACACTCTGAATGAACCCGGACCATTACAGGTTTTTCCGGATCGATTTCCCCCTTGACCAGGGCCACATGCTCGAAGCTGTCCACATCATTTCTGTAGGCAATCACCCGAAATTCACCGGCATGCTCGGTGGGCAGGCGCGCTTCAGCGGCCCGGTGCACCAGGAGATCTTTGCGCAGTCTGTGCGCCACCAGATCGGCAACAGTCGCGATTTTAAGGTCATGCTCGGCAGCAAATTTCTCCAGATCCGGCATCCGGGCCATGGTCCCGTCTTCCTTCATGATCTCGCAGATAACACCGGCGGTCCGCATCCCTGCCAGCCGGGCAAGATCGACCGAACCCTCGGTCTGGCCGGTACGGACAAGAACACCGCCCTTGCGAGCCCTGAGGGGAAAGATATGGCCGGGGCTGATGATATCACGGGGAGTGGCATCAGGATCCACAGCAGCCTCAATGGTCCGGGCTCGATCAGCAGCTGAAATTCCGGTACTGACTCCGGTTCTGGCTTCAATACTGATCGTGAACCCGGTCCCGTACGGCGACTGATTATTATGCACCATCATGGGCAGGCCGAGCTGTTCAATAATATCAGGACTCATGGCCAGACAGATTAAGCCACGGCCATGGGTGGCCATGAAGTTAATTGCCTCGGGAGTGACCTTTTCTGCGGCCATGCAGAGATCACCCTCATTTTCCCGATCTTCATCATCCACCAGAATGACCATCTTACCATTCTGGATATCCTTGACGACTTCTTGTATTGGGCTGACTGCCATTGTAAACCTCGTTCTATTCAGGTTCCGGGTTTCAGGTTCCGGGTTTCAGGTTTGACACTGCTTAAGCCTTTGGAGTGGGCTACCTGGAGAAGGAACTCAACGAGGAACGTTTATATTTTATGCTTCTACTTAGGGATGGTCTATTTTAAAAAACCGTGTTCAGCGAGAAAGGCCGGATTGATCCGGCTTTCCTGCACAGGTGAAACAGATTGTTCCGAGAGGAGTTTCTCAACATATTTCCCGATAATATCCACTTCGATATTGACCCGATCGCCTGCCTTCAACTCACCAAGAGTGGTTACGGCAAGGGTATGGGGAATAATGGAAACGGAAAAGCGATTTCCCTCACAACTGTTGACCGTCAGGCTGACACCGTTAATGGTGATTGAACCCTTTTCAATAACATATCTGCTCAGTTTTGGGTCAAGAGAAAAAGTAAACAGGGTAAAATCTCCGGCAGGCCGTCGTTCTTCAACCCTGCCCAGAGCATCAACATGCCCGCTGACAAGATGTCCGCCCAGCCGGTCACTGAGCCGAAGGGCCCGCTCAAGGTTGACCCGGCTACCGACTTCAAGCCCGGAAAGACCGGTCCGGGACAGACTCTCGGGCGAAACGTCAACCAGAAACCTGCGCCCTGCGATATCACGGGCCGTCAGACAGGCCCCGTTTACGGCAATGGACTCGCCCTCTTCCGGATCGGTCAGCTCAAAGCCGGCCTCCAGACAAAAAACCATTCCACCACCGGCCGGGTGTTTCTCAATGACCCGGCCAAGACCCTGAACAAGTCCAGTAAACACACCTACACCTGAACCAGACCTTCGGCCTTCTGGGCAAATTCTTCAGCAAGGCGCTGGTGTTTAAAGCCGGCATGAACGGAAGAAACGGTCCGATACGCGTCCGCGGCCTCCTGAATTCTACCCTGCTGTATAAAGAGCTCAGCCATAACGGTGAGCATCTCGACAACACCTTGGGGATTCTTGGTCAACTGATAATGCTCAAGCATATCGTAGAGAAGTTCCAGCGCTTCATCAAGTTGCCCGAGTTTTCTGTATGACGCCGCCATCTTCTTGTTTAAGGCCAGGGTGGAAAAAGAATCCTCCTCTTTCTCGCAAATATCAAAGGCCCGCTTATAGTGTTTCAGGGCCAGACCATATTCTTCTTTGGCCATACAGGTATCACCAAGGCGGTCTGAGGCATTGGCAACCCCGGCCTCGTCTTCCTGTTCCTCAAACCCTTTAAGCGCATTATGAAAGGACAGGGCAGCTTCGGTAAACTCTCCGGCACTGTACTGCGCCCTTCCCTTGACATAATCCATCCTTGCCGGATCGTTAATGTCATCCACTTTTTTTTCCTTTTTCTGACTGTCCATCGGGGCCAAGGAATTCAGTGGCTGAATGCTATCACTGACCATGATACTTTTCTCCTGCTCTGCTAAATATTTTACCCGAAAACATCCATCAATGAATTCTTCATTTCAGGATGTTTTCATTGTTGATGGTAACTATGACCTAAAAAATCCGGTCCAGTCATGCCGGTTTATTTATATACAACCTGAGCCGTAACGAAAAACGAGTGTACAATCGTGTAGCGATGAGTAAACGGATGAATAAATCAACTTTTTCTATGTTGATTACGTTTCACGTGAAAGCCGCCCTGCGGGACGGTCACGGATTCAGGTAAAAAAATACACATTCAAAACGTTACTGCGTTTAAAACTCCCCTTCATCATTCCGGCTGATCTGCTGCATCGCCTCGTTTGCAAGAGCAGCGACCGTGGTCGTTTCAGGATTTCCCTGTGTGAAAATCACAATTTGGCTGTCGTCCCGCTGCAGCCCCATAATCTGGAATGAGGCCTCCTTGGCCTTAATCCGCCCCAGCAGTCTGGCCATCAGGCCGCGAACCACCGGGTTATCATGATTCAGGAAATGAAAGGTCGAATAAAAAGGGGTATTACGAATCAGATCCGGCCTGGAGGCAGCAATTTCACCCAGTCCCCAGATTGCGGCCTCCTGGGTTGAGACATCCCCCATAAAATTGAGAATATAACGGGTAAAAGCGCCATAGATGTCAGGCCGTTGGGCTATAATTGCGCCAATGGATTCGACCATACCCCAAGGCATGGCAGCGGAATCATTGCAGGCCTCGAATAACCGGTGCAGCAAATCAGCCACCGGAGAAGGCTCGCGAGTGGCGACCCGGGCGCAGACCTGACCGAGAATCCAGGCTATTCTATACCGACCGGCGGCATCGGGCTGGTAGAGCAGCCGCTGTAGAAAGCGCAGGGTCCGTTTGTCATCAAAAGTCAGCGCAACTAAAGTATCGACATCACCCCGGGCTGCCAGCTCCTTGACTTCCCGTTTATTGGTTTTTCTTCGAGGGACTGCGGGATCTCGTTCCGGCTCAACATCAGGGATTGTCGTCCCGGCCCGCGGATCTTCGGGATCGGCCTTCACCTCCGCCTCCTGTTTGGCCCGGAAACGTTCGGCAATCTCAGCCATCTCCTTGTGCAGACGGACAAAATATAATACACCCCGCACGGCACGACCGTCCAGGTTACGTTTGGGGATCACCTGATGGGTGATATCATCATAATCTTCAACCCGGCCGGTGAGATAATCATCTTCCGGCATCAATTCCCACGCCAGATCCCATTCGTCATTACAGGCATACACCAGGCACTCGACCATGGCGGAGCCCAAGTTATGGCCGGTAGTATCACAAACATACACAGCACCGCACTCACAGGTTCCGACAGGGAACTCGGTCATCTTCCGTTGAGCAGCCTCCGTAGGACGACCGACATCCATCCCGCAAAACGGGCACCAGGGCCTGACCAGTGCTTCAGTTTTATCACTCATAACAATCAGCCGTTACTTATCACAAAAAAATTTAGGGTGCCTTTACCCCTTACGACACCTTTCCTTTATCCAAAAATAGCCCTCAACATTTTGTTCTCTCGGACTATTTTCATGGTTCGTTGTGGCTGTAACCTGTACAATATGGTCCAGCCCTGCTGGTTTATATGAAAGTGTTCTTCAGAACTCTGACTCTGGTATCACTTTCATCCTTCGTAGCGGCTGTTGTCCAAAATTTTAGTCCAGCCATGCTGGTTACTCGGGAGCAGCGGCCAGTTTCTCTTCCAGAGCATCGGCAAAACGGGAATCAACGGAATAGCCGAGCTCCCTGGCCTTGTCCATATTTTTTTTCGATTCTTCATAGTCTCCCTTAAAATACAGGGCCACCGCCAGATTATTTCTAGCCATCGCCGAGTCAGGTTCCAGGGTAACCGCCTCGCGGGCAGCCTCAACCGCCTTGCCGTCTTCCTCGTTCATGGTGTAGGCACTGGTCAGGTTAATCCAGGCGGTCAGCAAGTGCGGGTCGATCTGCACGGCTTTGTCATAACATTCAATAGCCTCCTGTACCCTGCTCTGCTGCTGGTGGATAAGACCGATATTAACATGGGCCTCCGCCATTTTCGGGGTAATCGACAAAGCCTGCTCGTTGAGTTCCAGCGCACGATCAATTTCCCCCTGATCAAAAAATATCGCCCCGAGATTAATCATACTCTCTGCAGAGTGATCGTCGAGTTCGATGGCTCTTTCCAGCTCTGCAACCGCCTTGTCAACATGCCCGATCTGTCGATATACAAGGCCCAACTGGTGGTGCGCCACTACGTTATCCGGCTTCTCTGCACAGATTTTCTCGAGTTCGGCTACAACCGTTTTGAGATCAGCTTTCTGTTCTTCTTCAGACATAGTCATTCCTTAAACCTGTTCATTAATCTTTCAGGGGGTACGTTTCGAGGTGTTCAAACATATACCATATTTTCAATCCACGGTGGTATTCTCACTGTGAATGGAACAAAATTTTCTATACTATAGACACAAACAGGCAGGAGGCAAGTCTTTGTAAACGGAAAGTCATGCAGGACAGCGAATCCCTGAAAAAATCTCAACTATTTTGACCACTTTTCCTCACAGGAAAATAATCGTTCATCTCCCGCCTCAAGAAGCACCTGTCTGGCTGTAACAATATCGAGCTTTATCTGGGCAGCCAGTTCTTCAATACCGGCAAACTTCTTTTCGCCCCGCAGATAGCGGAGCAGGTTGATTTTGATGGGGTGGCCGTAAATATCACTGTCAAAATCAAAGATATGGGTTTCCGCAACCAGCCGATTATCGCCGAAAGTCGGATTATAACCTATATTTGAGACTCCGCCATAGATCTTACCCTTATAGACGACTTGGGTGACATAGACTCCCCGCTGGGGACAGAGATCATCTTCACTGATTTTCAGATTGGCGGTAGGAAATCCCAGCTCTCTGCCACCACGCTGCCTGCCCCGCTGTACCTCCCCGCGAATCTGGTAATAGCGGCCAAGAAGACGCCTGACATCCTGCATCCTCCCTTCGGTGACCAGTTCTCTGATCTTGGTGCTGGAGACAAGCATGCCATTCTCGTAATGGGCATCAACCGTGGTGACGGGAAAGCCGAGTTTCCGGCCCCGTTCCCTGAGAAAATCAATATTTCCCTGCCGCCCCTTTCCGAACGCGTAGTCATATCCGACAACCAGTTCCTTGACGCCGATAACCTGAACAAGGATTTTATCAACAAAATCTCCGGCCGAGGTTGCGGCAAGTTCTCGGTTAAAAGGCAGGATAACAAGAACATCAATCCCTGCGAGTTGAATAAGTTCGATTTTCTGCTCGGTGGTTGAAATCAACCTTATCCCGTCCGGACGCAGCACCTTGAGCGGATGGGGATCAAAGGTAACGGCCACACTGGTCCCGGAATGTCGATAGGCCTTGCCCACGACTTCGGAGAACAGCATCTGGTGCCCGAGGTGGACCCCGTCAAAGTTGCCGATGGTCACAAAAGCCTTGGGGAACGGCTGCTGTATCTGTTGTAAATCAGTGTATATTTCCATTATTTTGCCGAACCACTCAAAATCGATCACATCCTGATTTCGTTGGATTTGTACGTATAAGCGGTAGTACCAGTGCACCCTATAGTAAAGCGGGATATGTACCCTACCTGAACAAAACACGCAAACAGTTCATGGCATCATGGACAATTTCCAGAAACCTTTTTCAGGGAATATTCTCTGCCCGAATTGAGCGCCCGATCAATTTTATGGTCATGGACTAAAGAAATACTTGACAAAAATACGTTTGGAGAGCATATTCACACGTCGTGCCGAAGTGGCGGAACTGGTAGACGCGCTAGGTTCAGGGTCTAGTGGGCGTATGCTCGTGGGAGTTCGACTCTCCCCTTCGGCACCATAAATCTCAAACCCCTATAACTTTAAATAGTTATAGGGGTTTCTTGTTTCAGATATGCAGTTTTGAGCAGAATTTCGCTCAAGACGGAGAGCATCTTCAACACCGGCAAGATCATGTATTAAGGATTTTCCCTGTTGCTCTGGACTCTCCTGCAGCTTCATCGCTCTGGCATACAGCAATTTCTTGATGCGTCGATCTTTTATCGCAAGCAGTCTCTTTTCCGCTTCCGTTGTAAGGAAAACCTGCCAGGTCATTAAATAGAAACCTCTGATAAGGGCTTGCCTTCCCGTTGACGGGCTTGATCCTTGCCGCGCATAAAGGATGCAAGAAATTCTGTGTCTGCTACTATTTCTACCGTTTCCGAATCCCCATCATAAGACTCAAGCTCTGCCTTGATCAGCTTCCAGTCCTGGATAGGTATCTGTACGGCCACAGGGATTCCGCTTTCGTCAGTTACATATTGGATATTTTGCACCGCAACACCTCTTAGTCTTAAATGAACCGTTGTATAAACAATACAGCAGCACAGGCGTTACCTCAAGGGTGATCGCCATAAACGATTACCATTGCTCTTTATCCTTTACGGATACGCTCATCACCTACCCCACTGTGCTGTTCTGCAAGAGCTTCACGAAAAAAGACATAACGTACTAATTCACCCATATGAAAAACGATATGCATTGTGCGCATATAATCCGGCACCTCCAGATGCTCATAATCTTCTGACGATATATGCTGACGGAAGGAATTGATGAAGGACGACAGCTGTTGCTTCTCACATTACCTGCGCCGTGTTTTCCTGATTATCTTGATACAGTTGTCTGATTATTTTGCATGTGCCCCTCGGGGTCTACTCCCGACCCCGGGGGACTTTTCCAGCTCAGAAGGGATTATCGTCATACTGCGAAGTTCTTTCGAGTATGGACGTCTCCATTTCCTCGGCCAGGGCACGGCAATGGTCGCTGATCAGCTCCTGCAGCCTGTTGATGGTATCGAGCATTTCGGCAACAAAAATGATCTGTTCGTCAAGGCGGCAGATCGGCTCTGCGGGACTGGAAACGATCCCTGTGGCTGGTTCTAGGCGTTGCCTTGGGCATGGCATTTTATGTGGCAGTTGCAACCCTTGGCAACAGCTACACCAAATTGGTTAAACTGCCCTTTTCCAGGTTGGAAACAGACCTGATCGTCCAGGTCGGGACCAAGGGAACAAGTCAGGCCAAAACGACATCCGGCACCATTCGACTGCCGTTTTCCAATCAGCCTGTCACCCCTGGACGGATAGAGGCGGTTGCTTTTCTTGACGGGATCAAAAATGTAAGTTCCGCTCTGTTGCTCTGGCATCAGGAAAATAAAAACTTTGCCACCATTGCCGGGATTGATCCGCACAGAACCACAAGCGGCCCTGCCAAAATTATGCAATGGATCTCAAAGGGTAGAGCAATTGAGAAAAGCGGTGACATAGTGATCGAGAGCCATTATGCACGTTTTAACAGGCTCAAAATCGGCAACATTGTTTCGTTGCAGGGGCGGGATTTTCATATTGTCGGCATAAGCAAAATCAAAGAGGGCGCTTCTCTTGCCGCAGCCAACTATTATCTTTCCATCCAGGATGCCCGCAGGCTTGCTGGTTTACCGGAAGGCACAGCAAATCTTCTTGCTGTGACCCTTAAACAAGGTGTCCGAACCGAAACGATAGAAAAGAAAATACATACCCTGCTGCCGGGTGCCATGGTATCTTCAACAGATTCCATTGGTGATATGATGCAGGGATTTGCCAAAATCAGCGGTACAGGCGCAAAGATTCTCAGCCTTATCGGGCTCGTTTTTACACTGCTACTGGTCTGTTGGCTGATACATGGCCGACTACAGGAACAGTGCTGGCAGATTGGCCTCATGCGGACCCTGGGCTGGCGGAGGAAAGAGATTGTCTTCACCTATGGGATCGAATCAATGACCCTTGTTGCGGCAGGCTGCCTGGCAGAAATAGCCATAGGCCTGCTGGGTATTCTTGTCATGGGATCCTTTGATGTAACCCTTACCCCACCCTGGAACCTCAACCCGACACCGGGAGGGATGCATCATGCCGGAACCGGACAGACTGTGCAGATCCCGCTTCCGGTGACTCTGCAGCCTATAACGATCCTTTTAGGCCTGACCGTAACCTGTCTGGCCGGAGTCATCACCGGCTTATTGACCGCTGCCGGACTCGCCGCCCGGGAAGCAGGGCAGACATTACGGGAACAGTAAGATGGAGAATACCACAATACATTTCGGACGCGGCTATGGCTCGGTGCCCATCATGCTTCACGAAGTGGTTATTCTGTAAAGGTGGCATGGTGACGGTTGTCAGGGATGAAGAGCTCATGCTGGCGGTGGGCAGGGGGGATCTTAGCGCCTTCAATGAGATTATACACCGCCATCAAGATATCGCCTGGAGGGTCGCCTATCGATTTCTTGGTGATTCGGCGGAGGCCGAGGATATTGCCCAGGAGGCTTTCTTGAAAATATTGACTTCAGCCCCCAGGTATAGGCCCACCGCCTCTTTTTCAACCTACCTGTACCGTATTGTTTCCAGGCTCTGTATCGACAATGCCCGGAAAAAGCGTCCTCTCTGCATCGACACTCTCCCTGAACAGGTTGACTCTTCCCCTGATCCAGCAACGACCCTTGTCCTGAAAGATCGGGATGCACGGATTCGCAGGATACTCGATGCCCTGCCTTCTCGGCAGAGAATGGTCGTCATCCTGAAATATTATGAGGAGTTGAGTTATGCGGATATCGCCAGGGCAATGGGGGTGACGGTCAAGGCTGTTGAGAGATTACTCGACCGGGCCAGGAAAACGCTTCGGTCCGGATTGTCACAGATGAGACAATAGAAAAAGCAGGACATTCTCCGCTGATTTCTCATGTACAACATCACGAAATAAGGAGGTAAATTATGCAATTAGGCGCCTACCGGTTTGATCGCATCGAGTTCGCCGGTTCCCTGGGAGATTTAGGAACGCTCATACCGTTGTCCATAGCACTGGTTACGTTAAATCACCTTAATTTTACAACGGTTTTTCTCCTGGTGGGTCTTTTTTATCTAGCCACCGGTCTCTATTATAGACTCCCTATTCCGGTTCAGCCCCTCAAGGTGGTTTCCGCCATTGCCGTTGCCTTTCCTGAAAAAATTTCGCTTTCCGTAATGTCGGCAGCCGGTATCCTCTTTGGAGCTCTGCTGATTTTTCTGGCCTTGACCGGAATTATCGACAGGCTGGCAAAATTTTTCACCAAACCGATTGTGCGTGGAATCCAGCTCGGATTGGGTTTTATCCTGGTCATGAAAGGTATTTCCTTTATCCGTAAACCTGGGATTTTTGTCCATGAAACCGGGGCTGCATACGTTGTTGCCGGGGTGCCGGTCAATCTTATCATCGGCATTGCGGCGGTGATTCTTGTCCTTTTTCTCCTTTCGAACCGACGTTTCCCGGCCGCCCTGGTTGTTGTTGCAGCCGGTATCGCCATCGGTATCCCATTCGGTTCTTTTCAGGGTATGGAATGGGGCTTTGGGCCAATGCCGCTTGAGTTCTATTATCCCAATGGCAACGACTTTTTAACAGCACTTTTTCTTCTGGTCATTCCCCAGATTCCACTCACCATAGGCAACGCTGTTATCGGTACAACGGATACGGCAAGGAACCTGTTCGGAACCGGTGAGGAGACAACCAGAGTCACGAATCGAAGTTTTTCCCTCAGCATGGGGCTGGCAAACATGGTGGTGGGCTTTGTGGGTGCCATGCCCATGTGCCACGGAGCCGGCGGTCTTGCAGCCCACTACCGTTTCGGGGCCAGGACCGGGGGCTCGAACATCATGATCGGACTTTTTTTCATCATGATTGCCCTCATTTTCGGCAGAACCGGCGTCCCTCTCCTGGCTACCATCCCGAATGCGGTCCTTGGCGTACTCCTGCTCTTTGCCGGTCTGGAACTGGCCCTCCTGGTCAGGGATGTGCGGGAGAGAGGGGATCTTTTTGTCACCTTCCTGATTGCCGGCATCGCTCTTGCCACAACAAATATGAGCGTCGCCTTCGCCTCCGGAATCATCGTTTCCCGGCTCCTGAAATGGGGCAATATAAAGATTTAGTGCTCAATCGGCATTTTAAAGCGGGGGTTTTACCTTCGCCATTCGTTTAACAGGATAGAAGGAGCTTTGTATGAGATGCCGTAAAGCAGTTTATTTTCTCAATGCATATGCGGACGGTGAGTTGACCGGAAAGCGGCAACGCCTTGTAAAGGATCACCTTGCGTCCTGCCAGAGCTGCAGAATGAGGCTGGAAGAAATCCGTGGTCTTCAGGGAGTACTGAAAGATTCCCTCCTGGTGCCTCCGCTGCCCGACGGTCTCAGTGCGCGGATCATGGCCGAAGCCCGAAGAAGCCGGTCCAGGTGTGTGTCCGAAAGTGATCCCCTGTTCCCTGCCTGGAACCCCTTATTGTGGATAGCCGAACTTTCAGCGTCCATGAGAGTTACGGCATGCGCCACCGTGCTGTTGGCCCTTGGTGCAGGACTCTTTCTCAATGGCGGGCAGGTAACCGGGCCGGAGATGAGTATCGAACCCGGAGATACGCTCTATGGCCTTGAGTGGTTTGATCCTGCCCCGCCCGGCTCTATCAGCTCAATCTATATTGCCATGACCGAGCAGTCGTATCAATGAGGAAATAAACAAAAAATGCGAAAAAATATTATAATCCTGGCCGGTATCTTTTCAGTGGTGTTGAACATTGGTTTTATTGGAACATATTTCCTGCAAAAAGCCGGGCTGCACATTTTGCAGCCGGTTTATACCAACCACAAACGGTTTCTCTATGAAGAATTGAACCTGAGCCCGGAACAACTTACCGAATTTGTGCCGGGTCGAGACCGTTTCCATACCTATCTTAACCTGCAGAGCAGGAAGATACAGGCCGGACAGATTGAACTCATTCGTTTATTGGCTGAAAATCCTTCGGATCGGAAGGCAATAGATGGCAAACACAAAGAAATTCAGACCCTGCAACGACAGATGCAGGCCAGGGTGATCGACCATTTCCTTGAAGAGAGCCGCATCCTGACACCCGAACAACGGAAAAAATTCTTTGCACTTATCAAAGGACGAATCGAAAAATCCAGTGGTTTTTGTCCCGGATGGATGCAACGGAGCGGGCTAAAACCTGCCCCTGGTGCAAGTCGGTGAAGACGAGCTCTTTTTTTTGGGGCCCGGCCCTGGCAATCTTCCTTGTCTTTCTTACCGGTTGTGTCGGCACTGATCTGAACAGTTCAGCTGCCGATGTTCCGGTTTCCCCCTCTGCGACCTATGTGCCGCGATCCCCTCAACCCAACCCCATGGTCATCAACAGCCGGCAGCCACCCGCAGTTGATGGACGATCTCTCAGCCTGGCACAGTGCATCAAAATTGCCCTGGAGCAGAATCCACAGACGCGCGAGACATGGCAACGGGCCCGGTCGGCGGCTGCCGGGGTTGGCCAAGCCCGATCGTTATATCTGCCATCTGCCGATTTAACAGCCAGGGCCAGTCGTGGTGACCCTGTAATTCTCGACAACCGACAGGACACTGGAACCGTGGATACCTTTGCGGGTGGATTCGGTGTCCGTTACCTCCTGTTCGACGGCGGGGCGCGTTCCGCCGGGCTGGCAGGCGCCGAGTCAGAGTTGCTTGGCGCAAATTTTCAGCATAACGCAACCCTTCAGGACGTGGCCTTGAAAGTAGAAGAAGTATATTACCAACTCTTAGCGACGCAGGCGCTCGAGCGGGTGGCAAAACAGACGATCCGGCAGACGCAGTACCACGTGGATGTTGCACGGGCACGGTATCAGAACGGCCTTGTTGCCAGATCCGACGTACTCAAGTCAGAGACGGAGAAGGCCGATGCCGATCTTCTTATGGTTCGAGCCCACAGCCAGGTGCGGGTCGTCCACGGCCAGTTGGCCAGCGCCATGGGATTGACACCTTCCGAAAATTTTGAGGTAATGCAGTTGCCAGAAAACCTGCACCAGCAGGAATTGGCTGACATTAAGCACCTCATGGCCGATGCCTCTTCCCATAGACCGAAGATTCGTGCCGCCCTGGCGCGGGTCGAATCGGCACAGTCAAGCGTCGATGCAGGCAAGGCCCGCTACTGGCCCAGGGTAACCCTTAACACTGATTATGGTCTGCTGGATCGGACATTCGTGCCGGAGCGTGATGAATGGTCCCTTGAAATTGGTATCACTTGGCCGCTCTTTGATGGATTCAACCGTGAGTACACGATTCACAAGGCCCAATCAGAGCTGAACAGGTCAGTGGCTGAGTACGAAATACTCTTGCGCGGGATTGAACTTGAGGTCTGGACTGCCTATTCACGCCTGATCGAAGCGGACCAAGCTATTGAAGCGGCCGGGGCCTTGGTCGCAAGTGCCGAGGAAAACGCCCGGGTCACGGAAGGTCAATACAAAAACGGCACTACTTCGATCATCGAAGTAACAGATGCCCAGACTTCCCGTACCACGGCAAATGTTCGCCAGGTAGAGGCCCATCTTGACTGGTACACTGCCCTTGCCCAATTAGAACGGGCCATCGGCAGAACCCTGGCCCAGAAGAAGCCAGGGAACAGCAACGGAGAAAACAGCCTTTGAAGAAACATAAACGAATAAGCTGGTTCATTATCATATCCTTGTCCCTTTGTGGAGTTGTTGCTACGACCTGGTGGGGCATTGGTCGGGACTGGGAGGTAAATGGAAATAATGACTCTGCGCCGGAAACCGTCGGGGTGATCCTCCGCGACCTGTCATCCACCGTGTTGGCTACCGGCGCCGTCAAACCTCAGGTTGGAGCAGAGGTCAGAGTTGGCGCCAGGCTATCCGGTAAGGTGGAACGTCTGTACGCCAATATTGGTGATCAGGTGGCTAAAGGCCAGATAATAGCTGAGCTGGAGAAAGCCGATCTGGAAGCGGCGGTGGCCCGGGCCCAGGCTGAGGTAATGGTGGCGGAGGCACGGGTCGCCGATGCGAAGGCCAGGGTAAAATTGGCCGGCCTTGAATATCAACGCCAGCAAAATCTGAATAAAGATGATTTCACCAGCCAGCAGGCGGTAGATAAAGCCTTGAAGGAGAAGGAGAGCGCCGCTGCCGGGCACAATCTGACGACAAAACAGCTTGATGCCGCCCGGGCTGTTTTGCAGGAAACCCAGGTCAAACTTTCCTATGCCACTATTACTGCCCCAATATCGGGTGTCATTGCCTCGGTTTCCACTCAGCAAGGTGAGACGGTGGCCGCTGGGCTCAACGCCCCAACCTTCGTTACCATCATTGATCTGAATCGGATTCAGGTGGATGCCTTTGTGGACGAGACTGATATCGGCAAGATCAAGATCGGCCAGAAAACGGTTTTTACGGTTGATACCTATCCGAATAAGGAGTTTTCAGGGAAAGTTGTCGCCATATATCCGAAGGCGATCATTCAGGATAATGTGGTTAATTATGATGTGGTTATTGACATAACCAGTTCTTTTAAGGATCTGTTACGGCCGGACATGACAGCAAGCATGACCATTTACCAAGCCGTGCGCAAGGGCGTGTTGATGCTTCCCCGGAATGCCATTATCAGGGAAAATGGCCGAAAATTTGTCCTTGTTCAATTGCCGAAAGGCCAGCCCCGGAAAAAAGCAATTCAAACAGGAATAAGCAGCGGCAATACCATTGAAATCGTCTCGGGCCTTACTGAGGGAGATACGGTGGTTATTGAAAATAAATAACAACTGTTCAAGTTTTGTGGTGGGCGATGGCCACCACAAAACAGTAAATTACAGGAGGTGGGCATCACCCACCAATGCAAAGCACATGAAATATCGTGGGCTGCCACCTGAACAGGTACAATAAACAGAAAAAACAGAGGGATTATCCCCCACTTTGATTCGGCCCTTAACGGCAATCCACGGAGGTTACCAATGATAGAACTGAAAAATATTACAAAGTCCTTTCAAAACGGGACGATTACAACCGAGGTCCTCAAAGGGGTGACGTTTTCAATGCAGCAGGGGGAATATGTCGCCATAATGGGCTCGTCCGGTAACGGTAAAACGACCCTGATGAATATCCTGGGCTGTATGCTGAAAGCCTCGGGCGGTTCTTATCTCCTTGACGGAGCGAATATCGAGACCATGGATGACGATCAGCTTTCCGAGCTCAGGAACAAAAAAATAGGCTTTGTCTTTCAGTCGTTCAACCTGCTGGACGGCACCAGCGCCCTTGACAATGTCCTTTTGCCCTTGGTCTATGCCGACGAGTATCCTGATGATGCCACCGAACGGGCGGTGGGGCTTCTGGAATCGGTGGGCCTGGGGGACAGGATCCATTACAAACCCAGCGAACTTTCCGGCGGCCAGCATCAACGGGTTGCCATTGCCCGAGCCCTTGTAAACAATCCGTCCATTATCCTGGCCGATGAGCCCACCGGCAACCTGGACAGTGAATCCTCACAAGAGATAATGCATATTTTAAAACGGCTGCATGGCCAGGGCAAAACAATTATCCTCATCACCCATAACAGCAGCGATGCCGAATATGCCGGGAGAACGGTATTTTTAAGAGACGGCAAAATCTACAGCAAGGAGGCCTCAAAATGAAGGTAATGAGAGTTGTCGCTGTGGCTGTACAATCCATCATGAGGCATAAACTGCGGACATTTCTTATCGAGTTGGCCATTCTGGTCGGTATTGCCACCCTTACCGTGGTCATCTCGTTAACCCAGGGTGCCAATAAACGGATCATGAAGAGGATGCATAATTTCGGCCACGATGCGATTATGGTTCACTCCGGCGGAGGCAAAGTGCGCGGTCCTTCCACTGCGGAAGAGGCAAATTTAACCGGCAAGGATAAAGCTGATATCCAAAATATCGCTGGAGTAAAATTCGTCACACCCATTCAAGTGGAACTGGATATGCCGCTGAAATATGGTAACCGGTTTACCACGTCCTGGGTAATGGGCGTGGAACCGGACTGGCAGGATGCCTGGCACAGAGGTGCGATGCGTGGCGACTTTATCAGCACTGCAGATAATGAACAATTGGCACGGGTCTGTGTTGTCGGTACCACCACGGCCAAGGATTTATTTGGTAATGAGAACCCGATAGGTGAAGATATATTGGTCGGAAATGTGTCTTTCAAAGTAATAGGGATTCTGGAAAAAAGAGGGCAATCGCCGGCCGGAACCGATTTCGACAACCTCATTCTCATTCCCTTCAGCACCGCTTCAAGAAGACTGATGAATCAGCCGCTCTATACCAGCATGCTACGGGTTATAATTAACGATCCCGCCCAGGCAGAACGTATTGCCGGCAAAATAAAAGAAATTGTACGGGAGAACCATCATCTGGCGGCAACTCAAGAGGATGACATCCGAATCAGCACGGCAAAACATGTTGCAAAAATGATAAAAAGCACATCTAAAACACTGGGTCTCTTTTTATGGATGATTGCTGTTATTGCACCCATGGTCGGAGGGATTGTGCTGATGAACATTATGCTCATGGCGGTCTCGGAGAGAAAGCAGGAGATAGGATTAAGGCGGGCGTTGGGGGCCAAGAAAAAACATATTATTCAGCAGTTTCTGGCCGAGTCGGTCATCCTTACCTTTTCAGGCGGAGTATTGGGCGTGGGCGTAGGGGTGATTATCGCGATGGTGTTGCGCAATTTTGGAAAGCCCATCAGCATAACCTGGCAGCCTTTTGCCATCGCCTTTGTGTTTTCCGTTCTGATCGGCCTGTTTTTTGGGGTTTACCCTGCCAGGAAGGCGGCCGGGCTTGATCCGGTACAAGCCTTGAGCCAGAAATGAACATCACCAAAAATATACTCATCTCTCAAAAAATATTATTGGTTCACAAGATACGGACAACTCTCTCCCTGTCAGGGGTTATCATTGGTATTTGTGCGGTGATAATCATGGTTTCCATGGGCAAGAGTACGGAAGAGGCGATTATTTCGCAGATAACCGAAATGGGGAGCAATCTATTGGTCGTAAATGCCGGTCAGGTAAAGATTATCGCCGGTAGGGCTCGGCAGGCAAAATTAGTGACCACCCTCAAAACAAAAGACGCGCAGAGTATTATCGAGAAGTCCCTTATGGTAAACTACGCGGTACCGGCCCAGGCGAAGAAATTGCAAGTCAAATACGGCAATCTTAACACCGGAACACGTATTGTGGGTACAAATGCCGATATTCTTAAGGTACGAAATTACACTCTTTCCGGGGGAAGATTTTTTGATAAGGATGAAAATAATGGCCGGAGAAGGGTGGCAGTGCTTGGACAGACTGTGGTTGAAAATATATTTGATCATGATGATCCGATTGGAAAAATGATTCGCATTGGGAGGGTTCCCTTTGAAGTTGTCGGGGTACTTGCGCCCAAAGGACTTGACATGAACGGAACAGATCAGGATGATCAGATTATTATTCCACTTAAAACGGCTCTAAGACGTCTGTTTAATCTGGATTACATTAATGCCGTATATGTGCAGGCCAAAGACAGTCATTCCATGGATCAGGCGGAGTCGGAAATAAGAGCCATCCTCCGGGGAACACATCATCTCAGAAAAGGCAAACCCGATGACTTTACTATTCGGAACCAGGCCTCGGTCGTAAGGGCACAGAGAGAAAGCAGCCGGACGTTTACCTTTCTGATCAGCAGCATCGCGGCGGTTTCTCTTCTCGTGGGCGGCATAGGTATTCTGGCGGTCATGCTTATCTCCATCAGAGAAAGGATAAAAGAGATAGGCATAAGGAGGGCCGTAGGGGCCAAAAAGAGTGATATCCTTCTGCAGTTCCTGGCTGAGTCGTTATTGTTAAGCATTGGTGGCGGCGTAATAGGCATAATATTGGGGGTAACGGTAGTTGTTATTCTCACATTTTTTGCCGATTGGCAGTTTGTCCTCCCCTTGAAAGTAGTCGTACTGTCTTTCCTCTCTACCGTCATCATGGGTATTTGCTTTGGCGTTTATCCTGCTCAAAAAGCCGCTTCTCTAGACCCTATCAAGGCGCTTCAGTTTGAATAGATTGGAAGAGTTTTGTTTGAAGCATCCCGGAAATTTTTCAACTCAAACCTCCTTAATGGTGTGATGTTTTACCTTAACCTATGATACTTCCTCTCAAATTCCGGGCCAGCTCAACTTGGCACTTCAATAGTGACAATGTACGTTCCCTTGAAATAGCTCTCACCCTACCCTGGAACTGCAACCCGACACCGGGAGGGATGCATCACTCCGGAACCGGACAGACTATGCAGCAGATCCCGCTTCCGGTGAC
>CAZPXI010000014.1:8721-22917 GCA_964590715.1 uncultured Desulfobulbus sp. | reverse complement strand
GAGTTTTTTACCCTTATATAAAGTTCCATTGCCGATATACCGAAGAAAAGAAAGATAGTTTTTTTCGCAGCGCTCCTGGGTATCTGTTTTTCTTTTTGGTTACCTTGTGATCCATCCGAAGTTGAGCAAGATCGTTTTTTTTAATGAGCTGATTTTGTAAATAAATATTCAGGATACGCGCTGGATAACAAAAAAATACCTGATCAATGAATTACGAGCAGGCCATTTCTTCTCCATACCAATGAAAAAAAAACAGGAACGTCTTGACAAAATAATGGTTGCCTGCCGAGAGCGGATGCAGGAGGAAACTTCCGCTCTTCTTGGCAAAACCATGACGTTTGCTGAACCCCAAACCAAAGTTCTCTCCAAAGAAGAGTATTTTTCCGAACCGGCCGGGAAATCCGTCCTTGCCCACATTAAATTCGATGGCGATCTTGAGGGTGACGGCTGCCTGGTCGTTACCGTTCGTGATGCCATTCGGATCGGCGGCACCCTGATCATGCTGCCGGATTCCGAACTGGAAACGGTTATAGCCGAGGAAGAGTACAGCGAAGAGCTTGAGGACTCCTACGGGGAGATTGCCAATATTCTCTGCGGCTCCCTGACCGCTACTTTTGAAGAACAGTTTCCCAAATCGTTCCGACTGGTCCGGACCGAGCAGGAGGTTATCCTTCCGGTTAAGGTCGAGGTGGACTCCGACGAGCCGATCCCCAATGGAACCTACTATCTGATGACCTCTGCCATGACCCTGGAAGAGAATGAAATGGGGACCTTGCAGCTCCTGCTGCCGGCGGCAAGTTTTGGTTTGGTTGAAGAACCAGTAGCTCAGAAAGAAGAAAAACAGGAGGAAGAGAGCCGGGATCCTGCAGAGACTGATGATTCCGCCGCAGAACCACCACAAAGTGGCGAGCCGGAAATCAGTGCAGAGGGTGTTGTTGAAAGTGCCGAGCAAGATGCTGTTCCGGAACAGGCCAAGGTGGCGGATGAAAAAGAAGAAATCTCCACGCCTGCAAAGCCGCCAAAGGATATAAAGAAACAGAAAGCACGAATTGATCAGCTGCTCGAGACCTGTCTGACCAGGGCCGGAGAAGAGGTGGGGGCACTTCTTGGCGGTACTCTTGAGATTAAGCCTGAAGAAAACGGTGTGTTTTGCAAAGAAGAATTGCTGGAGCAGGCCGGCGGCAAGCAGGTTATGGCCCGTATGGAAGTTCGCGGAGACGGCGAGGGCCAATCCTATCTTTTTATGTCCATAAAAGATTCGATTTTTCTGGGCGGCACCATGATCATGCTGCCGGATACCGAACTTGATGAGGTTGTGCGCAATGAAGAGTTCGGCGAAGATGCGGAAGATGCCTATGGCGAAATAGCTAACATTGTAGCTGGAGTCTATACTGCTGTCTTTGAAGAGCAGTACCGGAAAAATATC
Organism: uncultured Desulfobulbus sp.; assembly: GCA_964590715.1. Lineage (GTDB taxonomy): Bacteria > Desulfobacterota > Desulfobulbia > Desulfobulbales > Desulfobulbaceae > DRLX01. Next base: position 21,491 of record CAZPXI010000014.1, on the reverse strand, counting down.
GGTTTTGTAAAAACCGGGCTTGAAACTATCGTCCCCATCAAGATCGATCCAGACTCCGATGATGTTCTTCCCAATGATACCTACTACCTGAGTGTCGGAGAAATGAGCTTCAACGGGCAGCAGCTCGGCCGGATACAGGCCGTTTTTCCTGCTGAACTCTTTGAGCTTGAGTCGCTTGCTCAGCCGGCTGACTCTGCAGAACCGGCTGTGGAAGAAATCGCCCCCGGCGGGCAACCGACCGGGACCGGCCGGGATAGACCTTCAGCTGAGACCGTCCGGCCGACAGGTCCGACGCAGGCTGCAGAGATCTCGGGTGGCGGGGAAGTGTCCGGGCAGGCCGATGGTGAACCTGCAGATATCCTTATCTTTACTGACGATGATAGCGAGGCCGAGTCCATTGCCGGACTGCTTACCCGGGCTGGATATTCCTCGCGTATTCTTCACTACCGGGATCCGGTGGGTAATTATCTTTCACCGGCGATCAGTCTGGTCTTCCTGGTGATGCAGGAGATCAACGAGCAGGGGTTTGGGATGGCAATCAAGCTCGGCGGCGCCGGTCTTCAAGTACCCCTTGTTGCATCCGGTCCGGCCTGGACCCGGACAACCGTGCTCAAGGCTGTTAAATACGGTGCTTCAGATATTCTGATTACTCCGGCAACCGCTGAAGACGTCCGCGAAAAACTCGAGGCTAATCTGGCTAAAAAAGCTGCTTGAGGTTGAAGGGGGCTTTTCAGGAAGAGCTCGGGTTGTTTTTTTCTTCCCATTGCAGCTCTTTTTTCTTTATTTTTTCAAGCAGGGTCGTTCGTTTCAAGTTCAGGAGTTTGGCGGCCTCCTTTTTGTTTCCCCGGGTGACCTTGAGCGCTTGAACGATAAGCTGGGTTTCAAACTCGTTGACCAGTCCCTTGAAATCAATACCGTCATCATCCCATGTCTCAGGGGATGGCGTTGTCGAGGCATTGGAAAACAACATGAGTTGTTCCGGAACAGAGACGTCAATGGACGGGTCGGCCATGGGGTCGCCGCCGGTTTCCGGAGGCAGGGATTGCCGGGTTTCTTCATTTCGATACTTGTCCGGCAGGTCTATATAGCGAACCTCTTTACCGTCATAGAGAATGGACATGTGTTGGATAAGGTTTTCCAGTTCCCGGACGTTTCCTTTCCATGGATATTCACGTAGGGCCTGCATGGCCGCCAGATCAAAGCCGGTAAAGGTTTTTTTTTGTTGGTTGCTGATGGATTGAATAAAATACTCGATAAGAATGGGGATATCTTCACGGCGCTGCCGGAGCGGTGGGATGCTCACAGGAATAACACAGAGCCGATAATAGAGATCCTCTCTGAATCGTCCTTCTTCAACCATTTTTTCAAGATTGCGGTGGGTGGCGGCAATAACCCGTACATTGACGGGGATGGGTTTCAGGCCGCCGACCGGCTCAAATTCTCGCTCCTGCAGAACACGCAGTAACTTTGCCTGCAGCAGAGGCTTCATATCGCCTATTTCATCAAGAAAAAGGGAACCACCGTCGGCATACTCGATGCGGCCTATTTTTGCGTTTGTTGCCCCGGTAAAGGCACCTTTTGCATATCCGAACAGCTCACTTTCCAGCAGGTCTTCAGGGATCGCCGCACAGTTGATCGGGACAAAGTTATTTCCCTTGCGAGGACTGTGATGGTGGATGGCCTTTGCAACAAGTTCTTTGCCCGTACCGGATTCGCCCTGGATGAGAACAGTGCTCAGGTCATCTTCAGCCAATTTGCTGATCAGTTTGAACAGTTGCTGCATGGTCTCGCAGCGGCCGATGATTCCGTGAAATGAAGATAAGCTTGTCATGGGTTAAGCGGGCATTTTATCGGCAAGTTTGCTTGATGTTCGCCGCATGTTCAGGCTGAGCAGTCGCATGATTTTTTTGAGCAGGGTAATGCCCACAGCCGGATAGCGTTCGGTGAGAATGTCAAAGCCTTTTTTGGTCAATATAATGACTACCGTATGCTGGCGGGCAATAACCGATGCTGAGCGGGGTGCCTTATCGATAATGGACATCTCCCCGATCGTACTCCCCTTACCGAGCCGGGCAATGGCCCGGTAATCACCATGGATAGTCTTTTTGAGAACCTCAAGCAGGCCGTGGATTACAAAGCACATGAAGTCACCCCGGTCTCCCTCGGTAAACAGATATTCCCCCCGCATGACTTCGCTGTAATTCATGTGACGGGCAAGAATATCAAGGTCTTCGCTTTTAAAGGCATCGAACAGGGAAAGTCTCAACATGAAATCCCGCGTTTTTTCTTCATGCTCATTGAGCTCCCTGTAGAGAAGATCGGTCGGGTTCATATGGGGTTCCTGGAAATTAGTCTGCAGGAGAGATTCATTTCTTTCCATTCTTCTAATTTTTTTCTTTTGTTCTAATATAAAAAGAGCTTATCATAAAAATTAAGTGGAAAACAAGAGGCTTTTAGTAATAGTGTCATTTTCTTGACAATAGTTGATCTTTACGACGGAGTGGCGAGTTATGGGGAAAATCCTGTTGTTGATCTGGTTGCTTTCTTTTTGTGTCTGTAATCCGGCCCTGGCCTGGCATGGATATGTGGTCAAGGTGCTCGACGGTGACTCCATTCGAGTTAAGCGGGGAACCAAATTCTATGAGATCAGGCTATATGGGATAGATGCCCCGGAATATACGCAGCCCTACGGAAGTACGGCAAAAAGGTTTACCAAAAATAAAACGTGGAAAAAGACCGTAACCATTGAGCCAAAGGATGTTGATCGATACGGACGGATAGTTGCCCTGGTCAAGAGTCAGGGGCGGCTGGTCAACAGAGAGCTTGTTGTCGACGGATTAGCCTGGGTGTATCCCAAATATTGCCTTGAACAACCCCTGTGCGGCAATATGAAAAAAGATGAAGACCGGGCGAAAAAGGCGGCACGCGGTCTGTGGAAGGAAAAGGATCCTGTTTCGCCCTGGGAGTGGAAGCATCGGGATAAGGGCTCAGGCAGGCGGACGCACCGGGAGTATCGTTTCCCGTATTGGCGGTAGCCCGTCTGTCGGCATGATTTCTTTTACGGGTGGGGATACGTTTTCCTGTTCCCCTGTCCAGGGATCTCTTTCGTAGCCGAGTTGCCGCCAGTTGAACCTGGTTTTGGAGCCGTGGCAGTCCATGCAGTCCAGGGCCTGATCTTTTGCGACAACGCCATGGTTAAGCCGCTGCAGCGAAACAGTAGTTGTGAAACCGTACTGACCACTGAAAGGAAGGCGGATGTCGTTCATTCCTTTGGTTATTACCTGTTCCCAGTCCGTGCCGTTAAAAAACGGAGCCGTGTCCCGGGGAAGTTTGGGCGAGATCAGGTAACGGTATTTGGTATCATAGAGCTGGGTGCCGTACTGTATGGTAAACGGCATGATTTTTGATGCCGGTGTTCGCGGCCCCGGCCCCTGCAGCAGGGTTGTCTGCTCGGGGTGTATTTTTGTTCCCCTGGTGTAGACCATGTCGGTTCCGTTGTCCCAGTAGTAGTGCGGGACAATCTCCTGACCAAGAAAGAGGCCCCTGTCGGTTAAGAGCGTGTTCCGTTGTCGATAGGTTGGTGGCGTTGTGTTGCCGCTGAGCAGCCAGTTCCAGCTGACTATAACCGGGCCGTTGTTCCCGTATTCCGGAATATGGCAGCTTTGACAGGCAATTAAAACTGCATGGTGGTTTAACCGGGATAGAGCATGAGGTGACTGGGTGTGGCAGCTGGCACATCCTTGATCTTTCATCGCCGCAGTGCCGGAGATCGCAGTGCGGTTGAATGTATGATGGCTGCCGCCTGGGTGGCATTGTTGACAGGTGAAACCGTATTTCTGCACATGGATGTCTTTGGTCGGCTGCAGGGCGGTTTGCGGAGCAAGACCGCATTGTCGGTCATGGCATAATCTGCAGTTTCGTGGTGACGGCGTACCGACGTTGCGGGCGATATGTTCCAGGTCGGCATCCCTGTGGCCATTGATCTGGTATGTCCCTGTGGTGTCGTGACAGACCAGGCAGTCGATGTCAGTCGATACTCCATTTGCCTCGGCCTGCGTCCCCGACGAGAGTATACTGATGTGACAGCGACGGCAGGCCTTCGGGTTTACAGCAGCTGCAATACCGAATCGTGATAGATCGGCCATTTTTTTGGAGAGAATTGTTTTGTTATTGAGTACCCTGTTCCTTTCCCAGCTCCAGTGAATACTTTTTCGTACATCTTCGGCCTGTGCTTCATGGCAGACTACACATTGCTTGTTGACCTCCGTCGATGTGCTAAAAGGGCCGTGTATATCGTTATGGGCCTGTGTTGCCAGTGCGGTTGAGGATAGCTTCAGGCAACTCAGGATCAGGACAATAAAGACCAGTAAGGGCAGAGATAGTTTTTTTTTCTTATTCCTCATTGGCGTTGAACGAACCTTGTATTGGACTTGGTCATGCAGAATTTGGGGTAGCCTCAATGCATTTCAAATTTTCACGCCTAATGTATTTCTTATGACTGAAAACAGCAACAGTTTTCAGTAAATTCCGAGACAAACCAACCCTAATATCTCGGTGTTGTTTTTGTTTTCAGCTTGATACGGCTAATTTGCCGCGGCAAAATAGTTAGTTGGCTGGAATATCATAACAAATTGGCATAAGGAGCAAGCAAAGGAGATGGGACCAAGTCAAGGTGTCTGTCATTTGGAAAAAAATCTTGACTAAATGTACCTTGAGGTATAGGTTTGATCCGGAAAAATGAGGGGGGATTCATTCTTTGAGTGGGTGTATCCGACACCGTTTAGGACAGGAGAAAAACCGGTTTTCTAAGCCAATACGTTTTCCGTCAAAATGGTGGGTGCAAGGCCTAGCCATTCGTCTATATGCATCTTGCATGTTGAATAGCAACCTCGATACAAATTTTATCAAATTTAATGCAGCTAACTAGCCATCATCATTTAAAAATTTTTGAGGACTTACTCATGTTGGAATGACGAATATTTTTTCGCAATAATCTCTTGCAGTGCTGAAATTCAGCAATAGTCGATGAAAAGCTAACTTCAAGTGAATATTGTATAGAATCACCATTTTTTATACCATTTTCATCATAAAGGAGAATCGTAAAATGGCCAAAATTTCAGAAGAAAGAGCGAAAAGGTGGGGATACTCCGGGATCGCCGCCCTTGGCACATCCAAAACGCAGTTGACTATAATGATTGCGTTGTCTTTGGTTGCCCTTTGGGGTTTTATCACGGGGATGCAGGGGAAGATAGTAGGATATCGTGAAGTATATGGAGTTACGCGTGATATTCCATGGGGTTTGTTGATTTCCGGGTATATCTTCTGTGTTGTTACGTCAACCGGCCTGTGTTTGGTCTCCAGCGTAGGTCATGTATTCGGCTATGAGCCCTTTATGCCGATAGCCAAACGGTCTGTGTTTCTGGCGATCGTTTTTATGCTCGCTGGGTTTTCAATTATCTTTTTTGATATTGAAAATCCTTTCCGGATCGCCGTCTGGAACGTTATATCGCCAAATTTACAATCTAATATGTGGTGGATGGGGACGTTATATGGTCTGTATCTGCTGTTTCTTATTATTGAATATTTCTTTCTGCTGGAACAACAGCATAGTTTGTCAAGGGCAGCAGGTTTTTTTGGGCTATTATTCGGCGTTGCTGCACATAGTAACCTTGGCGGAATTTTTGGAATGCTTTATGGCCGTTCGGAATGGTATGGCCCATATATGCCGATATATTTTATTGTTTCAGCCATGATGTCCGGCGGAGCTGCTATTATATTTTTCACCAATTTTGCCCGCATAATTAATCATGAAATTCTAGATGAACGACAAGAACGAGCTCTTATGGCCGTCAGGCAGTTGACCATAATGCTGATCTGCGTCATCATCTTTTTTACGATTTGGAAGAATCTGTGTGGTATGGTTGTTCCTGATAAATATATTGCAATTCATGCCTTTCTGGCTGGGCGGTATGCCCCTTTGTTCTGGATTGGTGAAGTTGGGTTGGGCTTTATTATTCCATTATTCTGTTTCTTACGTTCAAAGGGTACAAATATAAATTTGATGTTTGCCGGTTCCGGTCTAATGATGATTGGCATCTTCTTTATGCGGTATAATTTGGTATTAGAAGGGCAGGTAGTGACGGGGTTTGCATCTCTGCATGTTCTGGAATACCCTGACGTTCTTGATTATGTTCCTAAGCTTCATGAAATTGCAGTTGTTTTGGCTGGTTTGAGTCTTACAGGCGTTGGCTTTATTTTTGGTGAAAAAGTTCTCAATGGACATCAGTTTCAAAAGCATGAATTCGTTCCGGAAGGTGCCTTTATCTGTCCCGGTTGCGGTGGTATCCATTATATTAAAGAAGGTGAGACTCATGCTGAGGCAGAGCGACGTCATCACAAACTCAGTTTTAAAAACAGAGATAAGAAGGACTAATCTGAACGGATTAATTTGGTGGCGAACAGCATCGACATGATGTGCTGCTAAGGTATTTTGAATACCAGGCGGCCTTTTGATAAGGTTGCCGGGTATTCAGCCTTCCTCTTAGCACATTACGGATCTGGGTTCGCGCTATCTTAGTGAGGGTTGAAAAAATACTCACAATTCAGATTGAACTTAACTGTGATTGATACTTGTCAAAATAAGGAGCATCTAGAATGGATTTAAACAAAATAGATCTTGATAATTTGAAAGACGAAGGCCTGGACTCCGTCTCAGAGTTGGAACGAAGAACCTTTTTGAAAATGGGGTTGATGATAACCGGTGTTCTTGCCGGCGGACAGATCCTTTCCGTGGTCTCTAAGGTTGATGAGGTCTTCGCCACGACGAGCAATTTCGTGGAAAAATATCCTTATAAACCACATTATTCTATGGTAATAAGGGAAGGACTCTGTATTGACTGTGAACGATGTGTCGCCGCCTGCAAAAAAACAAACAATGTTGCGGACTACGGCTTCCGTACCAGAATTCTGGAAAAAATAACTCCTGATGCCATCGGCAGGAAAAGGGGGTTTATACCCATACTCTGTAATCACTGCAACGATGCGCCTTGTGTTCGGGCCTGTCCCACCCATGCGACCTATAAAGATCCGAATAATGGTATTGTACGAATGGATCCAAAAAAATGTATTGGTTGCAAAACGTGCATGCTGGCCTGCCCATATGACGCCCGTTTTTTCGATGAAGAACGACATGCTATTGACAAATGTGATTTTTGTTATGAAACCCGTTTGTCCAAGGGCGAAAAGTTGACGGCATGTGCTGCAGCCTGTCCCACTGGTGCTCGAATATTCGGCGACATCTCGGATCCCGACAATGTTGTTTATCAAATGGTGCATCAGATAGAACGGTATGTGTGGGTGCTTCGTCCGGATGTGGGCACCGAACCAAATGTCTTTTATATGAAAGCTACCAGGTCTTCACCATGGGATTTACGGCGGCAGGCGGATGTTAGATAACTAATTAACATTATTTGTATTTTAATTAAAAAAATGGTGAACATAATGAGGAATTTTTGGTTTTTCTTTCTTACTTGTTCTGTATTGATACTGCTTAACAGCGCTTCTGCATTAGCTGAGGACGAAGAGTCGATTAAGGCAGATCTTGCAGACATGACAAACGGTGGTGATATCATTTACACTAAACCCGTTAAAGCGGTTATATTTAGTCATAATGCCCATGTGTTGAAGCTAGGGCTGCAGTGTGAATGGTGTCATGACGAGACTTTTCAAATGGAAGCCGGGGCGATGGAAAGTAATGCAAACGTCGATATGGCAAGTCTATGTAATGATAAATATTGTGGCACCTGCCATAATGGTGATGTATCTTTTTCCACGACTACACAGTGTGCTCGTTGCCATATCGGGACTAAAGGGTACAATAAATTGGTTCGAGAAGGAAAGATTGAACCCGTAGAAAAAGTCCAGGAGAACCCAACGAAAACCAAGGTTATCAAATTGAATCTATAAAAATGATCCGCTTCCACTTCTGAAAAAACTGGAGATTATTCATCGAAGATTCGAGGGGGTGGGTGTGATTTGAGATTATCCTTTCTTCAACGCCCCCTTTATTGAAGTCATAAAATGTTAGGAGAGGAGTTATGCATATGAACGATAAAATAATGAAAATTATACTGGCCGGCATAGTGGTGTTTGTTGCTGAGTTTGGCCTTGTTTTTTTTCCGATGGATATAGCACGAGCAGATGATGATACGGTTGTCAATACAATCGATCAGGTCGGAACGTCCGCTGAAAAAGCAAGAATGGAGGCGGCAAAGGCTCTTGCCGAGGCGCAAAAGGCAATGGCTGAGGCTGACGATGCCATTAGAAAAGCGAAAACAAAAAGACAAGAGGCCCAAAAAATTCAAAATGACGCCTTTCATAAAATGGTATCCGATGGATATTATCCTTCGGATATCACCTTAACCACATCAGATGGTAAAATTAATGCCGTTTTCAGTCACAAGAAACATCTTCTGCGGGAGCACCTTAAATGCACCCAGTGCCATCCAAAATATTTCACCATGAAAGTTGGCGATAATGTGGTAAAACGTAGTACTTTTACCATGGAGAACATGAGAAAAGGAAGATACTGCGGGGGATGTCATAACGGCAAGAAGGCCTTTAGTGTTGCTGATCTCAAGAGTTGTAAACGGTGTCATCCGCAACAGTTATAAAATCAGACAAAAAAAGTTAATGATAATTATGTCGATAGTCTCGATTGATGAGACTATCGACAAGTTCCATGCCCCTATATTTGCACCTGCTTATTTTGTAACTCGTAGTCTTGATCGCAGTCGTTTGAAAGGAGACACTTTATTGGCAAGGATGTTTATTTCAGGAATTGGTTGACAGCTCATATAATATGCAGCGCTGACACTCATACCTTCTCTGACGGTAAATCCGAAATGTTGATAGCATCCTAGCCCCTGATTGGTAATATCCGAGGCCACGATCATAAATCGCCTGCTTTTTTTATAGGCCTGCCTGTCCTTTTTGATCATTCCTATACCAAGACTGATCAAGGCCCCACCTATTCCTCGCTTTCTATATTTTTTATTTACTTCAATGCCATGGCCTGGAGTATTGATGAATGAAGGGTGATAGTTTATTTGTGTTTCATTCACAATGGAATATTTACCTTGACCCTCATCTTTTAGAGTAATAAAGCCTATTCTAGTCTCTCGATTCGAGGAAATAACCACGTCAATGAAATTCTGTGGTCTTGATAAGACGACCTGGAATTTTTCCCCATAGTTGGTTGAAATCAGCGCTTTCCCTTGTGCCCAGAGTTGATCAATTATCTCAGCCGTACTCTGCATGGTTTATGTCCTGTTCAAATAAGCCTTCTTAGATATTGCAATTCGATAGCCAGTATAATCCAAAGATGAAATCGATGCACCTTTCACCCTGATTTTTTCTTGTTGCAGGCCGCAGTTAAACGCCAAAGCGGATGAATGCAAAGAGGAAAGGACAGATACGATTTGTGTGTCAGGAACGACCTGAAAATGCCAAACGGGTTCAGCAGTGGAGAAAGTAAAATCCCGGTTACTGGCGCAGACCAGGGAGCCCTAAAAAAAATCGTTACAAGAGAACTCCTCTCTGCAACCAACGACACAGCAGTCAGATCCACCACAAACGACTCGCAGTACGTTACAAGATTGCATAATCAACCAACCCTCTGTTTTATGGGGATTGCTGGCACACTTAACCGGCTCTGCGTTACAAGATGACATAGTTGTGACCGGCCATCGTATGTAAGTGAACGAATTTGAGGCATTCCTGGACGATTATACTAGGAAGTTAAGGGTAACTTATCCCCTCTACTGGAACAGTTCCCTCTTCAAACATTTTTTTGCTATTCTGACGCAGTTGTGATAAAATATCCCGTCCAATTCGTATACTTTTTCCGAATTAGCCCTGATCATATTACCCAATAAAGGCTTATGCAACAGGTGGTATTATCGGAGATAAGATTATAAAACCTTTACCAATAGTAATCGACTAAAAAGGAGCGATGGATGTCAACAAAAAACAACAATAACGAAAATAAACAGAACCCACGGCCCAAAAGAGGCGCCTGGGGGCACATCATACGGGGAATATGGCGTACTCCCCTGGGACTTTTTGCCGTTGTCATGACCACGATGAGTATCACCCTGATGCTCATGGGAATAGCTGCCGATATGCTCGGGTTTTTCCATAACCCCTATATCGGAATCTTTACCTACATGCTCCTTCCCGGTTGCATGATCATGGGCCTGTTACTTATTCCGGTGGCAGCCTATTTACGTCGCAGGCAATGGCGCAAGACCGGTATTTCAAAAGATCACCTGCAGCTCAATCTCAGCAACCCGAAACACCGTCTGTTTCTTATCGGTTTTGTGACCCTGACGGTTATCAATATGGTTATCCTGGGAGTTGTCGGCTATGAAGGCTATAACTTCACTGATTCCCCTTACTTCTGCGGCATGGTCTGTCACCATGTCATGGCCCCGGAATATACCGCCTACAAACGTTCACCCCATGGTCGGGTCTCCTGTGTTGAATGTCATATCGGCCCGGGTGCCGAATGGTTTGTGCAGGCCAAGCTTTCCGGTCTCCGCCAGGTATATGCTGTTGTAACCAACAGCTACAGTCGCCCTATTCCTGTTCCTGTCGAGGCACTCCGTCCGGCACGTGATACCTGTCAGGAATGCCACTGGCCTGAGAAATTCTATGGGAAAAAAGTGAAAGAGTTTGTCCGGTTCAGCAACGACGACCAGGTGAACCCTGAGAAGACAGATATTGCACTCCATATCGGCGGACATAATCCGAGCTCCGGCGCATTTGAAGGAATTCACTGGCACGTCAGTAAAGATGTTGAAGTTAAATATTTGGCGGCCAATGACAAGAGAACCCTAATTTCCCGGGTTCAGGTGAAACGCCCTGATGGATCTGAAGACGAGTTTGTTAAATCGGATGTCGAAACAGAAGAAGGCTATGAACCTAAATGGCGGGTCATGGACTGTATCGACTGTCACAACAGGCCTACCCATATATATGATATGCCTGATGATGTCGTTGATTTCGGTCTGCTCAGTAAAGTAATAAACCCTGAAATCCAGGGGATCAGGGAAGACAGCCTGACCGCCATTACCATGGACTATAAATCGCAGGATGACGCCAAAGAGAAACTGGTGAATAACCTTCTGGAGCTGCAGAAGAAGCGCGATCCTGTCCAGGCTGCAAAATATGAGAAAGATATCAGGAAAGCCGGCGAATATCTTCTTTCAAAATTCCTGGGGAATGTCTGGCCGAAGCAGAAAGTTTTATGGGGAACCTATAAGGGGCACCTGGGACATCAGTATGCCGATGAAGGATATGGCTGCTGGCGGTGCCATGACGATGAGCATGAAAACAAGAAAGGCGAGACCATCAGCCAGGACTGTTCGCTCTGTCATGATGAGCCCGAATAAAGACCGACGGCCATAAGAACGATTGTATTGAGCCGCAGAAAGAGGCGGGGGATTTTCCCCCGCCTCTTTTATTTTCAGGGGTACGAATGCCAAATCCCTTAAGCGAAACAAGCCGTATTTCTATAAGGCAACAACACCCACCTTTTCTCTTCTCCCTTCAATGTAACCAGCATGGCTGGACCAGATAAACGGAGCGAAGCGTAGACTCCGAATTCTCAGGCCACAGCCACAATGAACAATGAAAGCGACGCAAGAGTCAAAGCCTTGGAAGGCACTTTCATAAAAAGCAATACAATCCAGATGCTAGCGCACAATATCCTTTACTGTTTAGATTCAGCTCGGGCATCGTCCCAGCCTTCGCGAAATCCTTTATTATATGCATTACGAAGGAATGGATTTTCCATAACGGCCTCTGGTAATTCAACATGCTGACCTTGCCGGCCATTTTCCAATCCTAATTCCAGATAATGCTGAATCTCTGCAGCCTCTGTTTTCCGGTTATAATCCACGGTTCCAAGAAAAATTTTCAAGGCAATTGCAAGAATAACAATGACAAATATCCAAGCCGTTATCCATCCAACCCTGCTGTAATATGGAATCCGTTTTATGCCCCTGCCTTTCATCATAAGAATGTCCTTTGAGTGTATTTTTATATTTTTTTAAATACAATTTTATTAACTGTTCTAGTGGGGCAACAAGTCACCCTAAACTCTGACCTGTAACTATTCTGAAGTGCCTTAGATTCGGAGTCTACGGCTTATCTGTTCATTTAGATTTAGGACTGCAAAGCCTACTTGTGCTACTCGAGCAGGCCTAAGTGGGTGCAGAGGTAAGCATAGACTCCTTGAGGTACTCCTAAATAGTTACCAATTTTATTCAATACCTTCCCCAATTTTCATCTTAGGGCTCGCAAACTATTCAGGTCGTACTGTGATGCACTAACCTCTGAATCCTTAGCCTTTTGCATTAACGATACACTGCATGCAGCACATGGCAGCAAACGTCAGGCACCGTATGTGGTATACTGCTAACTCGAGAACACAGCTTTATGATTTTGGCGAAGGTATTATTATCGTCTTTAATTTTTTACACCAAAGCCCGATTAACTACCATCGGAATTATTACAATAAACAATGAAATGAATCGTCATTCATTTTATTGTTGACTTTTTACTCTTATATTCAGATAATGATAAACAATGAATGGTTCAAGCTCTCATCTTCATTCTATATTTATGGGCTATGCTATTACAAATCCTGAGCGAGAGGAAAGTGTACAATGTATAGATTTTCAATGCATTCCCCCTCCCCCCCAAAA
>CAZPXI010000014.1:0-8621 GCA_964590715.1 uncultured Desulfobulbus sp. | reverse complement strand
CCCCCCAAAAGCATATCTGATTTATTAAGAAGTCATCGAATTTAAAGATACATTATGAAACAAATACATTCAGTTAAGGAGGTATGCAGATGAGAGGGACTCGTAAAAAATTTTGGCAAGCCAAGATTCTATTACTAGCCGTTGTATTAATGTTGTTTTTCCTGAGCCCTAAAGTTTATGCCCTCAGCGATGGAGACTGCATGGACTGTCACGGCGAAAAAGATTTCACCGTAACCAAAAACGGCAAGGAGGTCAGCCTCTATATTGATATCGACCAGTTCAACAAGAGCAAACATGCAGAAAACGGCTGTATCTCTTGCCACGAAGATGCCGACGTGACTGGGGATGAGCATCCCGCCTCGCTGGCGCGGGTCAACTGCTCAAATTGTCATGAAGAAATCAGCGACACATACAAAAAGAGCGACCACGGGCAGGCAGTAGAACGAGGCGACAAACTAGCCCCCAGTTGTACCGACTGCCATGCCTATTCAATGCATGCCATTCTGCCTCCCAGCGATAAAGATTCGCCGACTTACCGACTAAACATTCCATACACCTGTGGCCGCTGTCATCGCCAGGGCTCTGCCGTGAGCAATACTCACAAATTGGACCAGCACAATATCATGAAGAACTACTCCATGTCCGTCCACGGCAAAGGCCTCTTCCAAGACGGCCTGCTGGTAACCGCAGTATGCAGCGACTGCCACACCGCCCACAATGTCAGAAAACCCAGCGATCCTCTTTCCAGCGTGAACAGAAATAATATTATTGACGTTTGCGGCCGCTGCCATGTCGGCATAGTGAATACATTCAAAAAGTCCGTTCACAGCCAACTGGTTACCAAGACTACCGAAAAGCTGCCGGTCTGTATTGACTGCCATCAATCGCATACTATAAGCCGGGTCACCGGTAGTACATTTCGGGGAAGTATCGGCACTGAATGCGGCAACTGCCATGAATCTCAAAGCGAATCCTACAGTGAGACCTATCACGGCCGGGCCGGGCTGCTCAGCGGTGGTGCCAAGACTGCTAAATGTTCCGACTGCCATGGCTCACATAACATTCTGCCGGCCTCATCACCTAGATCAAGCATTAATTCGGCAAACATTCTTACAACGTGCCAGAAATGCCACCCTAAAGCTACTGCCGGTTTTACCTCCTATCTGCCTCATGCCGATGACCAGGATAAAGACAAGTATCCGGTTCTTTATTACGCTTTCTGGTCGATGACCAGTCTTTTGGTGGGAGTCTTCCTGTTCTTCGGTTTACATACATTATTATGGATACCCCGTTCCTGTTATGAAAGGTATAAGAGTATAAAAAAGCATAAGCAGCATAAATAAATCTCATGCATATATGCTTTGCCAAATATATACAGTGCGGCAACTATGATGGTCTCGTAACAGATCCCGAGCAAAGGGAAAGTGAATAATATACGGTTTGTCTATGCACCCAAAGGTTCCATAGACAGTCTACCAAAAAAATCTTTATTATTTGCTACGAGATCATCAACTCTAAAAATGACTAAAATTTTATTTAGGGAGATATAGAGATGGATCAGACTCAAACGTTATATATAGAAAGATTTTCAGTTTTTCAGAGACTCACTCACTTGCTTGTTATCCTAAGCTTTCTCACCCTGGCCATAACCGGCATGGCCCTGAAATTTGCCGTGGAGCCCTGGGCGCAGTGGATTTCGTATATGGCCGGCGGCTTTATGGTTCTCGGCGCCCTGCATCGCTTTTGTGCCATTATCACTTTTTTCTATTTTTTCCTTACCATGATTCTCCTCCGTTCCAAATGGCAGAAATCAGGTAAAACACGGCTCCAGTTTATCCTTGATCCAGAGGGATTAGTACCGAATCTGAACGATCTTAAAGAATTCGGCCAAACGGTTAAATGGTTTTTCGGTGGCAAAAGACCTGCTTATGGGCATTGGACATATTGGGAAAAATTTGATTTCATGGCCGTCTTCTGGGGTATTGCCGTCATCGGTCTGTCCGGCCTGGCCCTCTGGTTTCCAGAAGAAGCGTCCAGAATTATTCCCGGATCCTGGCTAAATGTCGCCACTATAATCCATAGTGACGAGGCCTTGCTCGCCGCCGGTTTCATTTTCACAATCCATTTCTACAATACTCATCTGCGCCCTGAAAAATGGCCTCTTGATCCGGTAATCTTTCTCGGGTCGATAACGGTTGACGAGCTAAAACATGAACGGCCACGGGAATATGAGCAGATGAAAGCGGATGGTACGCTTGAGAAACTGGCTACCACAGCTGCTCCGGAACCATGGTTCAAAAAGATGGTCACCATCTTTGGCCTGTTTGTCGTCACCACCGGCTCGATTCTTGTAATCGCCATCATTGTCACCATGTATATCGATATTTTTAAATAACACCACGGTCATGTGCCCTGTTGATTTATGAGCCCGTTGATTTAAATCAACGGGCTCGTAAATTGTCAGCTATTCCCGGACGGCCCCTCGTAGCCGCCTGAAAGTATAAATTTGCCCGCCAAGATGTTACTTGGGCAGAAAATATGCCCCTGACTGACTCAGCATGGGCTGACAGCCGCCGAATATTGGTACAAATTTCCATTGTATGGACTGCGTTATCCCGTCATCCCGGCCTGTTTTTTTAAAGCCGGAGAGTAGATCCTCGACTTAGCCGGTTACCGTTTTATTCCAACGAGCATGGGCACCACGCATGAAAAGGTAAACATTGTCCTCGGTGATGTTCAGGTCGGTAATCCAACTGAAGCGCTGGATTTTACCGGTTTGGGTATTTTCTTCCCAGTACTCGACAAAGGTTACCCGGCGATCCTGATTCGACTTGTTGAGCGGAGCATCATGCACGATGCGAAAGTAATGGATGATGTCTTCTTTTTGCCCATCAGCCACGGACAACTATAAATATAAAAAAATACAAGATTCCCGATAAGAAAATTCGGGAATGACGGTGATGGGCAGCTCTCCGGTTGAGAGGAATATTACGGAGTTGTAAATCCCGTCATTCCCGAGTGGTCACGCGGTATGTCACGACGGTGTAGTTGTCGGGGATCCAGGAATTATTTTTTCCCGTGGCCGTTATTCACCGTGAAGTTCATCAGTTTTTCTCTTCTGCCTGTTTTTACCCGTCCCAAGTTCATACAGATTCACAATCGTCGCTGTAAGGAGCGGGCGGAGATAGGGGAGGGTAATGGTGGTCGCAGCTTCGAGAGAAAGATCGACAACGGCCCCTTTGATATTGCGTCGGTTGAGCTGTTTGAGCGTGCGGCTGATATCAATGTCAGGGTCGGTCACCCGTAGTCTTTCCTTCGCCTCGGCAAGGGTCGGTGCACGGTTGATTGGCTTTCCCTGGAGGATATTTTTTAAATTAGTACGGGCCTGTTCAGTGTTCATTTTTTTTTCTTCTGCCTACTGCTGTCATAAAGGCCAGGCTGATCGCCAGCCAAAGAACGCCAGTAATAAAGGGCGCTGCCTGTGGAGAAATATAGGCGACGCAGAGTTCATAAATACCCCAACTCAGAAAACCAAGAGCTATCAGCAGGCTGAGTATTGCCGCCCCGACGAGGGCGAGACTCAACCCGCTGCAGAAGGCGGTTTTCTCAAGGGCCAGCCGTTCCTCGGTGAGGAAAACACGGATGGATTGCCGCAGGGCCTTGCCTTCCGCCTCCACCAGCTCAAACAGGGCTATGGTAAAGTCGGAGATGGTGACCTTGCTCATCGCCTGTTGCCAAGAAGTATGCCGATCAGGACACCGACGCCGACGGATGCCAACAGGGTTCCAGCCGGATATTTTTCCACCTGCTCGCGAACAATATCCAGGGCGTCATCACCCTCTTGTGTTAACTCAGCCAGCCGTTTTTTTATTTCCGCAAGTGACAGAGTATCGAGCAGAGCCTCTTTTTTTCGGCCGATCGTTCCGGCGACTTCCTCTACTTGTTCTTTACCGATATCAGTCAGGACGCCGGTCAGACCCCTGATATCTTTTTTCAGCTCGGCAAGATCTTTTTTGATGTTTTCAAGTTCCTTGTTCGCCTCAGTCGTCATGATGGGCCTCCTTGGTACGTAGTTGTTGTTTTGGTAAACATCTTACCGTTTCATTGATATCCAAATCGGGCGTAATGTTCGAACCTGATACGAGGTGGGCGATCATAAAGTTCTTCCTGTCGGATCAGCATCGTTTCTGTCAAGGCTGAATCGGCCGGGTTGCCGTCCAGAATAGTGCAGTCGAGGATCAAGTTGGAGGTGCCACCGGTAAACCAGCTTCTCCGGTGCAGGTACACTCTCGCCATGAATTACCCGCCTGGTTGTCTGGCAGATTATTTGCCGGACAAGAGGGCGGTAATGGGTACGTTCCCTGCTGACTTTGCACTCAGTGCTGCTTGATCAAGCGTGTCGGCCAGGTAGGTTCTCATTAACCTTTCCCCGGGTAGCAAGCCGTGATCGTTTTAATATTACCATTCAAGGTAGACTTGGCATAAGTCTCACCGAAACCGAACCGGCAGAACGTTCTGTATACCCCGGAATCTTCCAGGTGAAAGGCAAGCTCTTCATAGCTGAACCCTTCCATTTGTTTGACAATAGCTGCCCGGACAACCTGCTCCTCAGCCATGCCGTTTGCACCTGTGTTATGGTCTGCTCGGCCAAAATCTTGTGCCACAAGTCCATATATGTTAGCATTATTGTGTAAGATAACGCTGATCTTTTCCAATTCCATCACTTTGGGATGGACTGGGGATGCTTCGGGCAGCCGCAGTTGTTTTTGGCTGTTTTTTTGCATCTCAAGCGACCTCTTCGTTATTCTTGTGCAGTCAAATTAGTTGGTGCTGATTTACTTATAACAAAAATAACGAAAAAAGTCCACTCTGTTTCTCTAATTTTTCAACTTAAAATCAGATAGTTAGGTCTTGATGGCTGGGCACTGGTTGGGATCTGACAGAGTGTTAAGGTGTTATTGCGCCGGCTTGTTCGGCCTGCCCCCGATCTTCGTCCTCGGCGCAGACTTGTAGGCTTTTTTGTTTGTAACTCTATAGTAACGCGTGTATACTTAGAGTTTGTGTGGTGGTGTTCCTTTTGTTGGTACAGGGCCATTAGGCCGCTGGCTGAATAGTTACTTTTTCTAAAAAAAACAAATATTAATGAAACAGAGACTACTCTCTTTCGGCTGCTGCATTGCTCTAAGCTTTTCAGGCTGGCCGCTGTATGCCGCCACCCCGGGTTCAAGTCGACCTGGTGTGCAAAATAATTTTCACGAACTTATCCAAAATAATAGTTGTCCTGGCTGTGATCTGGCTGGCGTCGTTTTGAACAGAGTCAATCTGTCTGGCGCAAATCTTGAAGGTGCTAATCTGGCCGGTGCCAAACTCTATCTTGCCGATCTGTCGGATGCCAACCTCAAGGGAGCTAATCTGCAGGGAGCCGGGCTTGGTGGAGCCGATTTCGGCGGTGCTGACCTCACTGGAGCCAATCTGACCGGGGCAGTCCTTGAAGGGGCGTATTTCAAGGGTGCGAAAACCGATGGCATCATCACTGATCAGTCGCAAACAGGCTCCGGGATCGTGAGTGGTGAAACAGTTTTTATAGCCGATGAATCCCAGTCAAAACATGCGCCGTACAGTCAGGAAGTTGTTGTTGAGAAACATCGTGATGTGAATGAGGCTCCTGCAGCCGTCAAAGAAAAGGTACCAGAAGTCAAGGCTGCTGATCAGGCCATACCGGTTCTTGCCCGCTCAAAACAGCCCACGCCGATAGCCGATGCCGTTGTGCCTGAACCTGCTCCTGAAAATCAACCTGTTCAGGAAGCATCGGTAGAGGAAACGATTATTCTCAAAGAGCAGAACAAGCAGGAAGTTGTTTCTCCTCCTGAGGCGGTGAAGACTGTTTCTGAGGCAGAGACCAGCGATCAGACTGTTGAGGCTGGTGAAGTTGTGCAGCAGGAGGAGGGTGTTGCGGACAGTGAAAAGCAGGTTGCCGAGGAAACAGGTGTTGTTGAGGAAAAAACCGAGCCGGTCGTTGATAAGGACTCTCCTGTCCATGATATGATTGCCCAGATAGAGGCAGATAACATAAAAACACAGCCGCAGCCTGCAGCAAAACAGGAAACAAGGATTTTACCGCAAGAAACAAAGAAAGTCGTCAGGACTTCAGAGCCAGCGGCTCAGCCACTCCCTGGCGCCTCTTCTTTGCAGAAACCCGAACCGGACGCACGCGTTGACAAGGATTCTCCAGTTCATGATATGATTGCTCAGATCGAAGCCGACGACACGGCAGCGCAACAACCGGTTTCCGAGCAGAATCAAGATCCTGCCAGGCAGGAGAAGGGGAACCTGCCAGGGCCAACCGGGCCGGTTGCTGAATCTCCTGTAACCTCCTCAGCACAGGATGAACGAGCTGAGGATAGCCAACCCGCAGCGGAGCCGGTAAATTCTGAACCTCACGATCAGCAGGTTGGGCAGAAGCCTGAACCGAAGGCTGCCGCTCAACCGGTGCAGGAGAAGAATGAAGATATAGCGCCTGCCGTAAGTGTTGCCGCCAAGGTCACTGAGAGTAAAGAGGAGGCCGTTGATCAGCAACCCGTTGCAGGCGGCCTTGTCTACACCGTTGAAACGCCCGAAATGGCAGTTGCAAAACAACAGGTGTTGATTGAGCGGTTACTCGATGATGACCGTTGCGTGGAATGTGATCTTGCTGGTGTCGATCTTTCCGGCAAGCGGCTCAAGGAGGTTGATCTTGAGCGGGCTAACTTGCAGGGTGCCAACCTGGAAGATGCCAATCTCTCTGGAGCCAATCTCAAAGGGGCGAATTTTTCTGGTGCCAACTTAAGAAATGTGGACCTCAGTGATGCGGACTTGTATCGAGCGAATTTTTCAGGGGCTGACCTTACCGGTGCCGATCTAACTGAAGCGCTGGTCGACTCGGCTGACTTTACAGGCGCCGTTGGTGTCTCGCTTGCCGGTGCCGTTCCTGCGGACTGAGGCGGAATATTTCAGCCAAGCAAACAAATATCCTTGACATGGACGCGTAAGTTCGATAATAAAAACAGTTTATAAAAAAAAATAATTGATCTGCCCGTCAAGGGCGTATAAAGGAGTTATTCTATGGCTAATCATAAATCAGCAATCAAAAGAGACCGCCAGTCCAAAGTGCGTCGTCTTCGAAATCGTATATATAAGTCCAGGATGAAAACCGTGATCCGACGTGTGGAGGAAGCACTGGTTGCCGGAGCGGAAGATCAGGCCAAAGAGGCACTGGCACTTGCCGTACCTGTTATTCAGAAAACTGCGGCCAAGGGCACTATTCATAAAAAAAATGCTGCCCGCAAGGTTTCCCGTTTGACCAGGAGAGTGAACAGGATGCAGCCCCTTGCCTAAGGGAGCGTTTTTTCACTACTCTGTTTTGAACATGTGTACAGCCATGGGAGCCGTTAGCTTCCATGGCTTTTTTTTTGTTTTTTTCAGACCGGCCAAATCGCAGGATCCGCTGGTCTTAAACGTACCATAGACCTCTGATTCCAAACAGTTACCCTACAGCCATGTACTTACCGGATCTTGAAAGTTTTACCGGCATGATTCGTCGTTCCGGTCTTGTTCCCGTGTATCGAACAATTATTGCCGACCTGGATACACCGCTGACCCTGTTTGCCAAGGTCGCCGGTGACTTGGAGCACGCCTTTCTCTTTGAATCCATGGAAGGCGGTGAAAAATGGGGCAGGTATTCATTTATCGGCCTTGATCCCCTGGTGACCTTTACCAGCCGGGGTGACACCGTTTCCTTAAACAGGGCAGGGCAGGGACGGGAGCCGGAACAGATTTCAGGGTGTAACCCGCTTGATGAATTGAAACGACTGATCCAGTCGTTTAATACCGCTGATCTCCCCGGACTTCCTCGTTTTTATGGTGGTGCGGTTGGCTTTCTCGGCTATGACATGGTCCGTTTTGTTGAAGAAATTCCCAATCGCCATCTACCGCTGCATTATCCCGACAGTGCCTTTATGGTTCCGCGTCTGGTCTTGATTCACGATGCAGTCCAGCAGACGCTGACCATTGTCTGTAACCTGGAGGCGGATACGGATCTGTCGGCTGATGAACTTTATGCCCAGGGCTGCCGTCGAATAGATGAAGTCGTCCACCGCCTGCAGCAGCCGGTAGGGCCAATGCAGGCAACGGGAACATCCGGACACCGGTTTACCTCCAACATGAAAGAGGAAGAATTTACCGCCATGGTCGAAAAGGCCAGGGAATATATTCTTGCTGGAGATATCATTCAGGTTGTATTGTCCCAGCGTTTTCACACCAGAACCGAGATCGATCCCTTTGTACTCTATCGGGCACTCCGCCATATCAATCCCAGTCCGTACCTGTTTTATGTCCGTCACGAAAAGAGCATCCTTATCGGTTCCTCTCCGGAGATTCTGGTGCGGCTGGAGCAGGGTGATATCGAATTGCGGCCCATTGCCGGAACCAGGCAAAGGGGAAAGACCGAAGCGGAAGATCTGGCCCTTGAGCAGGAACTGCTGGCTGATCCCAAAGAACGGGCTGAACATCTGATGCTGGTTGATCTCGGCCGTAACGATGTGGGAAGGGTTGCAGCCTCGGGAACCGTCGAGGCCAGAGATCTG
>CAZPXI010000013.1:0-23007 GCA_964590715.1 uncultured Desulfobulbus sp. | reverse complement strand
GATCAAAGGTCGTACTCAGATAAATGTCTCCCCCGCCCTGCTCTTCCATGGCATGGTCAGCGTTGTTGATCAGGTTGACAAAAACCTGCCGCAGTTTTTCGGCATCCCCTATGATCTCGGGAAGATCTTCAGCAAGATCGAGGTGGGTGTGAATGTGGTCGAGATGGAGACTGTGTTCGGTGACGGCCAGCACGTCGGTCAACACTTCATTCAAGTTTAAATTTTCACGGGCACTGTCGGTCTGGCGGGAAAATTTCAGGAGATCGGCAACAATCTTCCGTGAGGCCTTGGTCTGCCGCTCGATGACTTCAAGGTTCTGATACATCTCGGAACCCTCTTCAAAATCATCCTTCATCAGTTGGGCATAGCCAAGAATGACCCCGAGAGGCGTATTGATTTCATGGGCGACACCGGCCGCCATTTGACCAACCGAGGCCATTTTTTCGCTGGAGACCAGCTGTTCCATCATGGTTTTAACCCGGGTCAGATCCTTGGCAATGGCCTCACATCCGACCAGAACACCCTGATCGTCATAGACAGCCGTTGCCGAGAGCAGGACATAGATGATTGAACCATCTTTTCTTTTAAACTTAATCTCACGGTCTTTTACATAACCATTGGTTTGAAGCGATGCAAAATACTGTTCTACGTCATTTTCATCCTTGAAAATTATATGCAGATCCAACAGGGGCGCATAGGATGGCGAATACCCCAGCATCTCCAGTCCGGATTCATTAATATCCAACAGATTGTGTTCGGGATCACAGAAAAACACCATATCTTTGGAAGCGGAAAACAGATGACGAAACTTCTTTTCCGACTTGGAAAGTTCAGCCGTTCGCTCTTCAACTTTTTCCTCGAGGTTAAGATTCATTTCCTCCAGATAAAAATTCAACTCCTTCATTTCAAGGGCTGCATTCTCCAGCCTGCGATTGGCACTTTTCAGCTTATCCGCCTTCTGACCGATAAGATAATAGGCCTGTACGCCCTTATGATAAAAGAGGGTGACCGCGGAAACCGATATCAACAACAGGGTATTAAACCCTCCGGAATATGGAGAAATAACCGACCATATTGCATGGTGATCAGTGAGAAACAAAAACTGCTTAACAAGATGACCAGCGGCCCTGGAAATTGAAAACGCAGATATGGCAATGCAGATATACAGCAGATATCCCCATATGAAATTTTCCGGGTGTTTTCTGGTCAGCAGGAAGGCATAGCGCATGGCCAGGAAGGCGAAGATAATATTGGCCACGGAACCGGCCATATCTGTGACAATGGTTGGAAAGAGGGGCAAGCCTGTCATCTCTCCGCCTTCCCGGCATGCTTCTTCACGGAAGAACGGTACAGAGACCGCATCCCGATATAGAGGAAAAAAAGTGCCGGCACGGCAAGCACATGATCAAATTTTGTTATAAAAAATACAACTTTATGGATGGTGACCGGGCCTTGAATCCGGCTGTGCAGATAGCCGGCAGCGGGAATAATGTGCACATCAATATGGATGGCAACCGCGTGGCCGACAAAGGCAACGATATTCCAGAACAGCATGAAAACACAAAATATCTTCAGATAGATCCAGCCTTTGCCGGAAAAAGAAGACCTGCGTATATCCCAGTACAGGTAGACCAGGGCAAGAAAAAAGAAGACATGAGCCATCTGGTGGACATACAACCCCTCGGGTGCCCCATGGGACTGCAGGGCCCATGCACTCTCCGGCTGCAACAAAAAATAACTGAAAAAAACACTGAGAAACAGGACTGTTGATTTCAGAGCTGACCGGCGGGGGAAAGTGGATAAGGAAGAAGGTGTCGACGGAACCGCCGATAGAGTACATGGAGAAATACAGAGAACTTTTTTTTCTGTCATCTTCCTTCCATACCCTGAAAAAGGGACTTATGAATCTTGCCTTCATCAATGCATGAAACATACCAACAACAGATAAGCCTCTAAGATAAATTTATCTCATCAAAACTCCATATTTTTTTGATAACTAAGAATACATACTGCAAGAGAGGGTGGAACAGGAATGCAATATATGTGCAACCGGGACAATGCAGGTGAAACAAAAAAGTTGCACCACAAGCTGGATCATGACCTGTCTGATCACTCAAGGGTACTTTGAAAAATTAGGATTTTCGTTCAAGATCTGGTACACGGAGTCTCGTACCTCGCTTACCTCTTTACGCGGTCACTCCTGCCCGCATAGAGTGGCTATCGAAGTCTGCGCTACCTGCAGCTAGAACTGACAGCGAAAGCCTCAACCACCTGTAACAACTTACCGAATCTGGGTATGCGAAAACCCAGAGTTACTAACCCGTGAGTGGTTACATAAAAACGGCTTTCCCCTACGGCCTTTCGACCTTTTCTCCAAACCGGTTTCAACGCGCTATCCATGAACGGACTGCCGCCCAAGCCCCTCTTGACGATATCAATAAAATGCACTATACGTAACATTATAGCTTTTTTAAGTTATTACATTACATATTATGCGCTTTATGACGAACTCAAACACAATCGATGCCACTGCAGCAGGAATGGGCGTGCGGCTGCGGAAGGCCAGGGTGGAAGCCGGCCTGACCCAGGCCTTGCTGGCCGCCAGGGCCGGAGTTTCCGTGCGGGCGGTCAGCCGAATGGAACGTGGAGACATGAGCGTAGGCCTGGGTCGCTGGCTCAAGGTTTCTTTGATCCTGGGTCTCCTTGCAACCTGGGAACCGGTTTTTTTGATCAGGGAAGACCCCTTTGCTCAATATGACAAGGAACAACGCCGCCGGACTGATCCCGGCAAACGAAGGGTACGACAGGGGAAGGTGACATGAAAGCCGAAGTCAACCTCTATGTCCACGGTATCTTTCCCGATGGTCGGATTGTCGAGGTGGGACGGCTTCTGGTTCGCAATCTTTCGACTTATCAGAACCAGGAAGGCTTTTTCCGCTATACCCCGTCTTTCCTGGAGCACCCAATGGCCTACGCCATAGATCCGGTGCACCTTCCCCTAATGGATCAAACCTTTGCCGCCGATTTACCGCTGACCGGCATTCATTATCTTTTTGATGATTCGCTCCCCGATGCCTGGGGCCGACATATCCTGGCCCGCAAAGGTGGTATTGAACGCAGTCGCTTTACCCCGGCCCACCTGCTGGCCATTCTCAAGGGAAGCGGTCTGGGGCGTTTTTTATACACTGAAAAACAGGGAAAGCCGATCTTCAGCGACGGCTCCATTGACTTTACCGACATTTCCAGGGCCATGGACGAGGCAGGCAGGCTCGAGGACGGACTTGATATCGACACCGCCGAACTGCAGCATCTCCTGGCCTGCGGCAGTTCCGCCGGCGGCGCCAGACCCAAGGTGCTGACGAAAAAGGACGGCGGTTTCTGGATCGCAAAATTTGCCAGCCGTAAAGATCCCCATCCCAACCTGCTGCCCGCCCTGGAACAGGCTGGAATGATCCTGGCCGGGCTGGCTGGATTGCGGGTGCCGGAACTGCAACGTGGAGGGGTGGAGGATCGTGATCTTCTACTGATCAAACGTTTCGACGTGGTGGACGAAGGCGGCCGCAATGCCCTGATCAGTTTTCGCACCCTGCTCGGCCTGGAGGACCATTACGCAGCTTCATACAGCGATATGGCTGCAATCATCCGAACCTGGTCCGCCCGGCCCAAAGAAGATGTGGAACACCTGTTTCGACAAATGGTGGTCAACGTCCTGCTGGTCAACAGCGATGATCATCTGCAGAACTTTGCCATGCTCCACACCCGGGACGGCTGGCAGCTCTCACCGGCCTATGACATAGTGCCCAATATCTACCAAAGCAGCCAGGTTGTCATGATTAACGGTAAACACAGCAACATAGAGGCAACGGATCTGGTAGCCGAGGGTAAAAAGTGCGGTCTCTCCACCCAGAGAAGCAAAGCCCTTCTCCAGGAGATCGCTTCGGCTCTTGCCGACTGGCCTGATATCTTTTCCGACTGTGGTGTTCCGGAGGCACATACCGGTAAACTCCGACGGCAAATTACCGCACGGTTGCACCACTGCAGACAGTCAGTCTAAGTTCCCACCCGGGAACAACTCTATAGTGCACATCTACAAGAGTAGATATTGACACGATATCGACAAAAATGAAGACTCTTCCCTTAATACGATTAAAAAAATTAAAAAATATCCGGAGGTTGATATGAAGGTCCTTGGTGTATCAGGGTCACCGATTGAAAACAGCAACACCGATCGCGCCCTCAAGATTGCCCTGGCCGCAACCGGTGTCAAAACGGAATTTTACAAGCTAAGTGATTACACAATCGCGCCCTGCACCGCCTGTCTCGGCTGCAGGGAAACCAATGTCTGCGTACAGAAGGATGACGGCATCATGCTGGCGGAAAAGGCGTACAAGGCCGATGCCCTGATCATTGCCGGTTTTACCCCGTATTCCACCATAGACAGCCGGACCAAGATCTTTATAGAGAGACTCTACCCGCTGCACCACCGGCACGGTTTGATGAGCGGAAAACCGGGCGGAGCAATCGTCACCTGCGGCATACCACCGGGTCGGGAAGGGATGCCTCCGGCCTGCGAAAACGGTGTGAATGCCATTAAAAACTACATGCTGGCTGAAGCCATGCGATTTATCGGTGGAGTCAGTGTTCCAGGTAATGTCCCCTGCGTGGTATGCGGCCAGGAAGGACAATGCGGGGTTTCAGCCCTTAAGGTATTGTATGGCAAGGATGCAACACCGGAAAATATAACAATCAATACCGTGGAAGATAACCCGGAAGTGGTCGCTGCTCTGGAAAAACTGGGGGTGGATATTGTTGAAGCCTGTTACGGCTGACAGCGATCAAGGCCGAATCCGGCTGCTCACCTGAACAGAGGAATGAAAAAAGGTCTGTTAGAAGGCGTAGCTGTATTCCAGAAAAATCCGGTCGTTTTCTTCAACATCGCTGAAAGCGCCCTGGTCGCCGGACTGATAAAAGATGATTCCGCCGGTCAGGGTAACATGGTCGGTGTAGTCGTACTCAAGCTGAAACCGTTCAAAAGCGCCGTCTTCACCATGAGTGCCGAAAATAGAACAGAGAATTTTAAGCTGCACCGTATCATTGATAAAATCCCTGGTGAACATAAGGGCGGTCTGCTGCACGTCCTGCTGGGCAAAGTCGGGCGCGAGTTTGAGTCGCTCATCAAAATCAACGATATGCCGGTTGACAAATTCAACGGAGAGTACGGTTTCGGAAAAGCCGGTGTATTCAATCCCGGCCATGAGATCAACCCGGTCAAATTGTTCTTCCGGGACAGTGGAAAACTCTAGACCGTTCCACCAGGCGCCTTCCCCCTTGAGCAGCCAGTTGCCGAGGGCCGCATTTGCAGTCATTCCGGTCATGGATACGCGGTTATGTATCGGCACCGGGGTACTGCTTTCCACACTCAGATGGGCACGACTGTCATAGACCCAGGCCTGGTAAAACGAAAGATCCCAGCCGCTGAAGATACCATTTACAGCCAGTCCGTACTGCTGGGTATCAAGGGAGAAATTCGTCGGCTCTTTTTGCGGCGGCAACGGTGAATGTCCCGGAAAAAAATCACTGTTATAAACCGGTGTTTTATCAAAACGGACCTCATTGATGACAATCCCGCTCAAGTTCCAGTCACCGACATAGTAATCCAGTTTTGTCATGGTGACCGGCAACCTTTTATACTTGATATCCACCATCCCGGGAACCCGGTTATCCAGCGGATTTAGAACATCGGTCACCCGGAGGTTGTCGGCCTTGCCCCAGACCACGACCTGACGTCCGATTTTCAGATCAAGACTGTCCATTAAACTGCCGACAAGATACAACTCATCAAATTCCAGTTCCTGCTCATAGTTATCCAACAGGTTTTTCGTGTATTGATCGCGCCCGGCAATGGCATAGGCCGCGTCATAAAAACCGTGACCACTGATTCGCACCTGCCATGACCCTATATCAATATCCGTTCCAAGGGCACCGGTGGCACGGAGCATGGACAATCCACGATAATCAGCTGCCCCGGCGGCAGGTGCATCATGGGCATAATTCCATGACCCGGCAAGGGAAAATGATCCAAACAGGTCCAGCCACTCCGGCAAAGCCCTTGTTTCATCACCACTTCCCGGCACAGGAGCCTTTTCCGGTTCATCAAAACCTGAAAGCACTCCGCCCGGGTCATCATCAATTGCCGTTTCCGGTGCCGGTTCAGCCGGATCGTCAAACCCGGACAGAACATCGTCCAGACCGTCACCGGCCAGGGCGGAACAACCGGCAAACAGCATTCCCATACAGAGAAGCACGGCATATAGCTGCGGAACTCTCACGCTTACATTCATTCCGAACTCATCTCCCCTGCTGCTCCACACTCCGAACCCGAAACTCAAAACCCGGAACCAAAAACCCGGAACCAAAAACCAGAAACTCGGAACCCGAAACCCGAAACCCTATATCCCTTTT
Source organism: uncultured Desulfobulbus sp. (assembly GCA_964590715.1). GTDB lineage: Bacteria > Desulfobacterota > Desulfobulbia > Desulfobulbales > Desulfobulbaceae > DRLX01. The sequence continues at coordinate 16,545 of CAZPXI010000013.1, read as the reverse complement.
TCCAGTTTCCGGACGGAGAACAGAGAATCATCCAGATTCTGATTGTATTTGATATTGGAATACTCCATGATCGTTCGGTGCAGGGTAACTTTGTTTTTTGTGGTCTTTGCGTGCAGCTCGGTGGCAACCCAGATTCCGTTAATCTGTTTGATTTTTTTATTTTCCTGATATTTGATCTTTTTTCCTTCCTTAAGCCAGTGCACGGCCCGGATTCCCATGAAGATATCCTGGCGGATGAAGAGTACGGACTTCAGGTACCCATAACGATCCCGCACCTCATCACTGACCGGAACCGCCTCTATGAGCCAGACCTTATGGTCGCCGACCTTACTTTCCTTGAGCAGTTTATATTTCCACTCATCAAGGACCCGGCGAGTCATATCGGCGTAGGAAAAATCAGAGCCCATAAAGGAAGAAGACTTATCCGAAGTGGCAATACGTTTTGTTTTATGCAGGTCCGGCAGGTAGAGCCACTGGTCGTCGTCGCGACCGCCTTCGTAATAGTCATAGGTCAGAAAGGCCGTGTCCTTGACATCGGCCGGGGAAAGAAAAAACTGCATCTTCCAGGTGTCATCGCCCTTATCTTTAGTAAAGACCTTCATTTCACGAATACGCCGATTATTCTGGCGGTCAATAAGAATCATCTTAACGTCGGAGGTCATGTTGTCACCATCGTCACGAACATCAACTTTCTCCATGATCTCCCGGGCGCTCAGGGCATGGGCTGCAGGGACCGCAACCAGCAACATCAGCACCAACACCAGTGGACTGAAACATATATGATATTTTTTCATTCGGGTTCTCCCTTGTCGTTTCTTGTACAGCGATGTTTATGATTTTTTGAGTGCCAGTGCCATAAGCGCAGGGGCCAGGAAAAAATCCGCCAACAGGGCAATAACAATGGCCAGCCCCACGAGCATGCCGAAGTTAAATACATTATGCATGGAGGCAAACATAAAGATAAAAAATCCGATCGATAAAACAATTGAGGTGGTCAGCATGGCACGTCCGGCGGTATGCAGGGTCTTCTCCACCGCCTGATGGACGTCTCCGCTTTCTTCGTAATATTTCCTGAAATTATATATAAAATGGATGGTATCATCCACCGCCAGACCGATGGCTATGGAGGCCACCAGCATGGTAAACATATCCAGCGGAATAGAGAACCAGCCCATGATCCCCATCACCATCAGAATAGGGCTGATATTGGGCAGCATGGCGATCAGGCCTATGCGAAGATCGCCGATCAGGAGAATCATCATCAGGGTAATAACGGCAATGGCAATGCCGTAACTCTGGGCAGCCGAGTACATGGTGGCATAGAGGATACGGGCAAAGAGCGACATAATCCCGGTGGTGGAGACCGAAACCGGCTTTTCGTTAACACTGATGCCGTCAAAGGCATGGTGAAAACGACTTTCTATCTCTTTAATAAAGGGAACATAGGACAGTGCGTCCCGCCACGGAACCTTGATGGTGACCCTGGCCTTTGAAAAACGGGAATCGACGAAATCCTGCAGATCATCCGAGCCTGAGTTTTCAAACAGAAGAAACTCCTGGGGGATCAGGGCGGCATTCTCCGGAATTTTGTACATCTCCGGTCGATTTTCATTGAGTGCCTTGTGGATTTCCTTGAGAATGGTCGTTACGTCAAGAACCTTGCCGACAAAGAGCGAATCCTGCTTAAAGGTTTCCAGCTCTTTGCCCAACTTATCCATGGCCTCAAGTACCTTTTGGTCATACAGACCATTCTCCCGCCCGGTATCAAGGACCACTTCCAGGGCAACACTGCCGCGCAGATTGGTGTCGATAACCTCGGTTGCAACCCGCACCGGCAGGTCCGAAGGCAGCCAGGCCAGCATGTTATGCGAAAAACGAAGCTTCGGAATTCCGGCGGCAAAGACCAGAACCAGCAAGAGAGAAAGAACAGCTATCAGCTTGGCCCGACGGGTTGTAACCGCAGCGACCCAGTCAAGAAAACGATCAAATACACCCTGCCCCAACTTCTGTTGTTCCCAACTTCTCTGTTTAAGTGGAAAAATCGCCAGCAATGTGGGCAGTAGGATAAGAGTAAAGATTAAAGAAAGAAGAACCCCTATGGCGGAAAAAAGCCCGAGGTCGGCAATGGGTGCGACCTTGGCGGCAGCAAAGGAGGCAAGGCCTGCAGCCGTAGTCAGCGAGGTCATGACAATGGCCAGCCCCGAATGACCAAGGGCATGGATCAGGGCTTCTTCCTTGAGCTCTCCCCTGCGCAATCGCTGATAGACCAGAGACAGGACATGAACACTGGCACCGACACCTACAGCCAGGAGGAAAGAAGGCAGAATAATGGTCGGCACCTTAAAGGGAACACCGAATCGCGCCATCAGGCCCAGAGTTGATATCAGGGTCAGGGCCACGACAAGGAGCGGCATCAACACTCCGGAGATACGGCGAAACATGATAAACAGACAAATCCCGATGGTCAATACGGCCAGACGGAGAAACTTTTTCATGTCCTTCATCATCAGCTGCTTGACCGTGTGGGTGACAACGGGGCTGCCGGCCATGTAAATTTTGAAATCCGGACCGTCGTAGGCCCCGGCAATTTCCTTGACCCCGGCAACCATTTCCGCGTTTTCCTTATCGGTAAGGAACTCCGGTTGATCGGTCGCATCAACTGCACCGTCCCCGGTGGAAACCGACGCATCGTCAAACCCGGCCAGGGCATCATCGGCTGTCATTCCGGCGGCGGAATAGGTATCACTTTCCACCATGATCGTGGTAAAGGTTCCGTCTTCGGAAACAAGCTGATTTCGATAGACCGGATTTTCCATTACCCGTTTTTTCAATCCGGCCAGATCCTGATCATTCTCAGGGAAATGGAGCAACAGGTCATCGACCAGCAGGGTATCCCCCTGTCCTCTGGTGTCCCGGGCATTCACCAGGGAGGTAATATCATTTAGATGCGGTACTTCCGCTTCCAGTTGGTCATGGAGTTTTTTGAGTCTGGTCAGAAAGGGGATGGTAAAGATATTATCGCTCTTGATCGCCAATACCAGCAGGTCGTCCCGGCCAAACTGATCACGGAAGGCATTGTATACCGTCAGAATGGGATCTTCGGGATGAAGGAGTCCCTCATTGGATGTATCCATGGTCAGGTTCCGAACCTGGGAACCGATGAAAAAGGTCGGAACCAGAACAAGAAGAAGAACCAGAAACCTGAATCGAATAATGGTTCGGGTCCAGACTTCGAACATGGTTTCAATACGTTTTTTTATCTCTCTCATACCTTTTGTTATCCATTTTCCGGATTATCACTCTCACAGATTATGCCGCCGGCACCCTGCAAAAAGACCCTGCTCACGATATCGGCATACGCTTCCATTGAAACTTCTTCCATCTGCTCAGGCTGCACCTGTTCCATCACCGGCATAAAGAGAAACCTTGAGGCCATTATCGAGGTCAGTATGGAACAGAAGATGACCGGAGGAATTTTTTGTTTTTCAGCCACAGGATTCTCGGCCTGAAGATGTTTGCCCACCGTCTCAACCATCTGCCTGCCCCAGTCCGCCTTATGTTCGGTTATTTCCGGATCATCATGGGGCAGCTCGGCTATGGTGACCAACAGATAATCACGGTTGGCAGCAAAATAGTTGACCGCACTGTGAATGAACCTGTCCAGCTTGACCAACACTGCATCCCGGCCGGCCATTTCCTTCCGGGCGACATCAAGATAGCCGGAGAAGAACACGTCGAGTATTTCCTTGAGCAACGCTTTCTTGGAGCCAAAGAAATAATTGATCATGGCCAGATTCACATCTGCAGCTGCGGCAAGCTCCCTGAGCCCGGTGTTGCCATAGCCATGGCCGGCAAAAAGTCGTACCGCTGATTGCAGGATACGTTCCCTTGAATCAGGTGTTGTCTGTTTTTTTTTCTTGCTCACAGTCATTTATCCCGTTAATTAAACGTTTGTTCAAAACCAATTGAGCTACAATAAGGAATTTTTCAATATCCTGTCAAGAAAATTCTTTTCTGCCCCCCTGCGTTTCCTTACATTTTTGTATACACCAGGTAAACCAAGGAGAATCACTTGGGCCCACACGCCAAAACAGCCGTCCCGACCCTATAGTTATCGATTTTTAAGACAAGACACTCATCATAACTCAGGCATCAGCAAACAAACTGCTACGCCTGCAATACCTGGATTCAAGGTACCAAAGCAGATATTTCTTCCCAGGGTTGCCAAACAGTCAAAAGCCCTGCGCCACAAAGCATTTATTACATTAACGTGCAAATATACTGAAAACCATTACACGCTTGTCAGGATCCGAGCTTGAACGGAACCAGGATGCGCCCTGCATTTAAAATACAATATCAGCATGATACATACAAAAAATCTCTCAACGGCCTTATGGCATGGCTTGTGCTACTCACTGAGAATCTACACAAGATGTACTGCAAACTATAACACACCTTAAAGGAGAAAAAATGAAATCAAAACTGCTTACAGCGTCACTGGCATGCGCATTAACCCTCGGCTCCCTGTTCAGTGGTCAGGCCCGGGCCGAGGAGACCATCAAGGTCGGGGTGTTGCATTCTCTGTCCGGCACCATGGCCATCAGCGAAACCACCCTCAAAGATACCATGCTTATGCTCATTGACGAGCAGAACAAGAAAGGCGGACTGCTGGGTAAAAAGCTTGAGGCCGTGGTTGTCGACCCGGCCTCGGACTGGCCGCTGTTTGCCGAAAAGGCCCGTGAGCTGATCTCCAAAGACAAAGTGGCTGCGGTGTTCGGCTGCTGGACTTCGGTCTCCCGTAAATCAGTCCTTCCGGTCTTTGAAGAGCTCAACAGCCTGCTTTTTTATCCGGTCCAGTACGAGGGTGAGGAATCATCAAGAAATGTTTTTTACACCGGTGCGGCGCCGAACCAGCAGGCAATTCCGGCTGTTGACTATCTGATGAACGATATGGGTGTCAAACGCTGGGTTCTGGCCGGGACCGACTATGTCTATCCGCGCACCACCAACAAGATCCTTGAAGCGTATCTCAAAGATAAAGGTGTGGCTGCAGAAGACATCATGATCAACTACACACCTTTTGGTCACTCCGACTGGCAGTCCATTGTCTCCGATATTAAAAAGTTCGGTTCTGCCGGTAAAAAGACTGCTGTAGTCTCCACCATTAACGGTGATGCCAACGTACCCTTTTATAAAGAGCTTGGTAACCAGGGCATTACCGCCGACAAGATTCCGGTTGTTGCCTTTTCCGTGGGCGAAGAAGAACTTTCCGGCATCGACACCAAGCCCCTGGTCGGTCACCTTGCGGCATGGAACTATTTCATGAGCGTCGATAATGAGACCAATGACGCCTTTATTGAAAACTGGCACAAGTTCATCAAGAACGACAAACGGGTAACCAATGATCCCATGGAAGCCCATTACATTGGTTTCAATATGTGGATCAAGGCCGTTGAAAAGGCTGGGACCACCGATCCGACCGCAGTTCAGGATGCCATCATCGGCGTCACCGTACCCAACCTGTCCGGCGGTTATTCGGCAATGATGCCTAATCACCACATCACCAAACCCGTCCTTATCGGCGAAATCCAGAACGACGGTCAGTTCGAAGTGGTCTGGCAGACCTCCGGCATGGTGGCCGGCGACGCCTGGTCCGACTACCTTGAAGGCTCCAAGGATCTGATCTCCGACTGGCGTAACCCGCTCTCCTGCGGCAGCTTTAACGTCAAGACCGGCAAATGTTCCGGACAGAAATAGACACCTCCCTGTCTCCGGGAACCGGGCTGCCGCCGGTTCCCGGCCCCCTGCAAAGCTTAGAGAAATTCCCTATGCATCTATCACCGCATCGTGCCCGCAGCCTGAAGATATTGTTTCCCCTGCTCCTGAGCGTTTTTCTTTTTTTTCTGTTTTGTGCCGGGACCAGCTTCTCAGGAGAAAATACAACCCGATTTGAAAAAGGTCTTTCCCTGCTCCAGCAAAAAAATTTCAATCTGAAAGGCAAAGGCATTGGGCTGATAGCAGACAGTGGTGAAAAACACAGCGAGCAACTTCTGCAGGCCCTGCTTGAGGGCAGACTGTACCGGGTGAAAAAAGACAACACCCTGGTGTACGCAACCATTGACGGTTCCAAGGCCTCCATTATTACTGTCCTTGACGGCAGAAGCCTGGGGATCGTCAAAAAACGAAAACTAAAAAAAATCACCATCAACAACACCCTGCGAACCCGGCTCAAAGGGGTTCTGGCCGCAATCAACCTCAGCAATCCGGACCCCAAGATACGGCTGGCGGCGGTCAACAAACTGATAACAACACCAACCACCGGATCTTCGGCCATGCTCCGCAAACTCCTGCAAACCGAACCGGACGAAAACGTCCGCCGGGCCCTGAAAACCGCCATGGCCATCATCAGTCTGCGCAGCCCGGACAGTGAGCAGAAATTATCCGCCCTGACCAGTCTCAAGGGCAGCCTCAATCCGGCTGTCCGCAACGAGCTCAACAGCCTGATGACCCGGGAGCAGGATCCGAATGTTCGCAAAAAGGCGGAATCGGTGCTGGCCTCCATTGAATCAAAGATCGCCTTTTACGGGCTGGTGGAAAAGATATTTTTCGGCCTCAGCCTGGGCTCTGTCCTGGTCCTGGCCGCAATCGGGCTGGCCATCACCTTCGGGGTTATCGGGGTGATCAACATGGCCCACGGTGAGCTGATCATGCTGGGAGCCTATACAACCTATGTCCTGCAGCAGCTGATGCCCGGCTCCATCGGCCTGGCCCTGTTCCTTGCCATTCCGGCGGCCTTCATCGTTTCCGGACTGGCCGGGATCGTCATTGAACGCTCGGTTATCCGATTTCTCTATGGCCGTCCTCTGGAAACGCTGCTGGCAACCTTCGGCATCAGTCTGATCCTGCAGCAGGCGGTTCGCTCGATCTTCTCACCGCTCAACCGCAGTGTGGCCACCCCGGCCTGGATGAGCGGATCGCTGCAGATCAACCCGATCCTGTCACTGACCACCAACCGGTTGACCATTCTTGTTTTTGCCCTGCTGGTCTTTGCCGGGCTCTACCTTATCCTGAAGAAAAGCTCCATCGGCCTGCAGGTCCGGGCGGTGTCGCAAAACAGGGCCATGGCCAGGGCCATGGGTATCCGGGCCGCACGGGTCGACGCCCTCACATTCGGCCTTGGTTCCGGGATTGCAGGCATCGCCGGCGTTGCCCTGTCCCAGCTCACCAACGTCGGACCGAACCTCGGTCAGGCCTATATTATCGACTCCTTCATGGTCGTTGTGTTCGGCGGAGTCGGTAACCTGTGGGGTACCCTGATCGGCGGTCTGTCCCTGGGTGTGGCCAACAAATTCCTTGAACCCTGGGCCGGAGCCGTGCTGGCCAAAATTCTGATTCTTGTTTTCATCATCCTCTTTATCCAGAAACGTCCCCAGGGCCTGTTCCCGCAAAAGGGCCGCGCAGCGGGGTAACTCATGATCATTATACAATTTCTCAAGAATGACCGCGGTGGGGCCTTCATGCTCGGCCTGCTGGTCCTGACCACCATCGTGGTCCCGGTCTGCAACCTGCTTGTTCCAGAGAGCAGCGGTCTGCATATCTCCACTTACACCATGACGCTTCTGGGCAAATACCTCTGCTACGCCCTGCTGGCCATGGCCGTGGATCTGGTCTGGGGTTACCTGGGCATTTTAAGCCTGGGTCACGGCGCTTTCTTTGCCCTTGGCGGCTATGCCATGGGCATGTATCTGATGCGGCAGATCGGTAATCGTGGGGTATATGGTGACCCGGTACTGCCTGACTTCATGGTCTTTCTCAACTGGCATCAACTGCCCTGGTTCTGGCATGGTTTTGACTGGTTCTGGTTTGCCATGCTCATGGTGCTACTGGTTCCGGGCCTGCTGGCCCTGGTCTTCGGCTGGCTGGCTTTTCGCTCCCGGGTCACCGGTGTCTATCTTTCGATCATCACTCAGGCCCTGACCTACGCCCTGCTGCTTGCCTTCTTCCGCAATGAAATGGGATTCGGCGGCAACAACGGCCTGACCGACTTTAAAGATATCCTCGGCTTTTCCCTGCAGGCGGACAGCACCCGGGCCGGACTGTTTATCGCCTCCGGCCTTGCCCTTGGCCTGGGCTACCTCAGCTGTCTCTACATTACCCGGTCACGGCTCGGCAAGCTGTGTACCGCCATCCGGGACCAGGAGGATCGAACCCGGTTCATCGGCTACCGGGTGGAAAATGTCAAGTTATGGATATTTACCTTTTCCGCCATGCTGGCCGGTGTTGCCGGGGCCCTGTATGTTCCCCAGGTCGGCATCATCAATCCCGGAGAATTTTCACCGCTTGCCTCAATTGAAATCGTTATCTGGGTGGCGGTGGGCGGCCGGGCCACCCTCTACGGTGCCGTGGCCGGAGCCCTGATGGTCAACTATGCAAAAAGCTATCTTACCGCCGCCATGCCCGATGCCTGGCTGTTTGCCCTCGGCGCCCTGTTTGTCCTTGTCACCCTGCTGTTGCCCAGAGGTGTAACCGGCCTGCTGCGAAGAAAAGAGGTAACCCAATGACCGTCCTTGAGGCAATGCGCTCCTACATGCGCCGCGATCAGATCTTTGAGTTTCTCATTCCTGACATCCCGCCCGATCTTGACCTGACCCACGGGGTCATTCTCTATCTTGACGGGATCAGTGTCAGTTTTGACGGATTTAAGGCTATTAATGATCTCAACCTGTACATCGAAGATGGTGAACTGCGCTGTATCATCGGCCCGAACGGGGCCGGCAAGACTACGATGATGGATATCATCACCGGTAAAACCCGGCCCGACAGCGGTTCGGCCTGGTTCGGCCAGCAGATCAACCTGCTGGAAATGGATGAACCGGAAATCGCGGCTGCGGGGATCGGGCGGAAATTCCAGAAACCGACGGTTTTTGAACAGCATGCGGTTGCGGACAACCTTGAACTTGCCATGGCAGGGGACAAACGGGTATGGACAACCCTGAATGCCCGGTTAAGCGGTGAACAACGGGATCGCATAGATGAGGTGCTCCACATCATCGGTCTGGAGAATCACTCGAAAAACCAAGCCGGCTCCCTCTCCCATGGGCAAAAACAGTGGCTGGAAATCGGTATGCTCCTGATGCAGAACCCAAAGCTGCTGCTGGTCGATGAACCTGCCGCCGGCATGACCCATCAGGAAATGGATCGGACCGCCGAACTCCTGACCTCGCTTGCCGGAACCCGCAGCGTGATCGTGGTGGAGCACGACATGGATTTTGTCCGCTCCATTGCCAACAAGGTAACGGTCCTGCACCAGGGCAGCGTGCTGGCGGAAGGCAGCATGGACGAGGTACAAAACGACCAGCGGGTTATCGAGGTCTATCTCGGAGAATAACCGGCATAGCTGGACCAAGTTTTACAGGTCACAGCCACAAACCAACAACATAATGATATTAAAAAATGCTGCAGATCAAACAACTCAACCAGTACTATGGTGAAAGCCATACCCTCTGGGACATCGACCTGACCGCACCCAAAGGGCAGTGCACCTGCCTGATGGGCAGAAACGGGGTCGGCAAGACCACCCTGCTTGACTGCATCATGGGTTTATTGCCCATCAGGTCCGGCACCATTCTGCTTGAGGGCAGGGAGATAACCAGACATGCAGCCGAACGTAGGGCCGGGCTGGGTGTCGGTTATGTGCCCCAGGGGCGGCAGATCTTTCCCCTGCTCACGGTCAGGGAAAATCTGGAAATCGGTCTGAGCACCGGTCGAACCAAAAGAAAAAAAATCCCGGAGCTTGTCTTTGAGCTCTTTCCTGTATTACAAGAGATGCTGGGACGCCGGGGTGGAGATCTCTCAGGCGGACAACAGCAGCAGCTGGCCATCGGCCGAGCTCTGGTGCTGGACCCCTCGCTCCTGATTCTGGATGAGCCCACCGAAGGTATCCAGCCCAATATCGTGCAGGAGATTGGAGAGATCATCAACAGGCTGAAAAACGAGCTGGGTATAACCGTCCTGCTGGTGGAACAGAAGCTGCCCTTTGCCCGGGCCGTGGCGGACGGCTTTGTTCTTCTCGACCGTGGCCGCTCGGTGGCAACAGGCGAAATGGACACCCTGGATGACCAGCTGATCCGCAAGTATCTTACGGTCTGATTGCAGAGAACAGGCTTGATATTCCACCACAGAGCGGGGTGACAGGTTCCACCAAAGGGATAACATCGCTTACCTTTAACCTCCTGCAGTGATTTGTCATTGATCCAAAATCGTCGCGCTCTCGCCAGGGTCATGACCACAGCGATGGTATCCCTATTGATGTTCCACCTGAGAGCTGAGAAAAGAATGAACGGACCGGAAGCGGAGAGCAAAATACAACAAAAAACAACTGACGGCTGGACGGCCCGCCTGGAACTGGAATATGCCGCCCGGCAGGAACGGACTGCCCTTGTCCGCAACCGGCACCACGGGCCCCTGGTGGTCCAGCGTCCCCTCTACCCCGAAAACGAAGTCTGCCACACCTGTATCCTCCACCCGCCCGGCGGTGTGGTCGGCGGGGATCGACTGGAAATTGATGTCCTTGCCGGTGAAGGAACAAGCGCCCTGCTGACCACCCCGGGTGCAACCAAGTTTTACCGCTCCGGCGGCCGGACCGCAGTGCAGGACCAGCACCTGAGCGTAGACGAAAATGCAATGCTTGAATGGTTTCCCCAGGACACTATTTTTTTCCCGGGCGCAGAGGCAATTCTCAACACCCGGATCGATCTTGCTCCGACAGCCCGGTTTATGGGGTGGGAAATCCTCTGCCTGGGGCTGCCGGTTCAGCAAAAACGATTCAGCACCGGCAGCCTGCAGACCCGGCTCACCCTCTACCGTGACTCCAGACCACTGCTGTTGGAGCGCCTTCGGGTGGCAGGGGAAAAAGACCTGGAGCGAAGTACCGGATTGCGTGGATTTCCGGTGACCGCCACCTTTATCGCCACCGGCGGCAAAGAAGATATGCTACCGCTCCTGCGTGAGCTTACGCCACCGGAAGAGGAGGCCCTGTACGGTGTGACCCTGGTTGACAGAGTGCTGGTGGCCCGGTATCTCGGCCACTCGACCTTTGCCGCCCACGAGCTGTTTACGAGAATCTGGGCAGTGCTGCGACCGAAGATCGCAGGTCGCCGTGCCTGTGCACCACGTATCTGGGCAACCTGAACCGAAAACCGACACCCACAAAAACAAGAGCATCAAAAAAATAAAAAAATCCAACACAGAGAGGAACCCCATGGAACTCACCCCAAGAGAGAAGGACAAACTGCTCCTGTTTACAGCCGGACTTCTTGCCGAGCGACGCAGGGAACGCGGCCTGAAACTCAACTACCCCGAGGCGGTAGCCTTTATCAGCGCCGCCATTATGGAAGGTGCGCGGGACGGCAGATCCGTGGCCGAACTCATGGATTACGGCCGCACCCTGCTGGGCCGTGAGGATGTCATGGAGGGTGTTGCCGAGATGGTGGATGAAGTCCAGGTCGAGGCCACCTTCCCCGACGGCACCAAGCTGGTCACTGTGCACAATCCCATTCTTTAGAGAGGCCTTACCATGATACCAGGTGAAATCATCACTGCCGACGGTGAAATTGAAATCAATGCAGGTCGAACCACAGTCAAGATCAATGTTGCCAATAGCGGCGACCGGCCGATCCAGGTCGGTTCCCATTACCATTTTTTCGAAACCAATCCGGCCCTGATTTTTGACCGGAAAAAAACCAGGGGCTTCCGCCTCAACATTGCCGCCGGCACGGCTGTGCGTTTTGAGCCCGGCCAGAATCGTGAGGTAGAGCTGGTCGCCTATGCAGGCGAGCGGAAAGTGTATGGTTTTAATGGTGAAATCATGGGACAACTGGAGGAAATGCGATGACGACGACAATAAGCCGCAGGGGTTATGCTGAGATGTTCGGCCCGACCGTTGGTGACCGGGTTCGGCTGGCGGATACCGAGCTGTGGATCGAGGTGGAGGAGGATCGCACCGTTTATGGCGACGAGGTAAAATTCGGCGGTGGCAAGGTTATCCGTGACGGCATGGGCCAGAGCCAGGCGAGGAGCCGCGACTGTGTCGACCTGGTGATCACCAATGCACTGATCCTTGACCACTGGGGCATTGTCAAGGCCGACATCGGTATTAAAAACGGGCGGATTACCGGGATCGGCAAGGCGGGCAACCCGGATGTACAACCAGGCGTCGATATTATAATCGGCCCGGGCACCGAGGCCATTGCCGGTGAAGGCTCCATCCTTACCGCCGGCGGTATTGACGCCCATATCCATTTTATCTGCCCGCAGCAGATAGAAGAGGCGCTCATGAGCGGCATCACCACCATGCTCGGCGGCGGCACCGGTCCGGCCACCGGCACCAATGCCACCACCTGTACTCCCGGACCCTGGAATATCCACCGCATGCTCCAGGCAGCCGAAGAGCTGCCCATGAATCTCGGCTTTCTGGGCAAAGGCAATGCCAGCCTGCCTGAATCGCTTGAAGAACAGGTCCGGGCCGGAGCAATGGGCTTGAAGCTGCACGAAGACTGGGGAACAACACCTGCGGCCATTGACAACTGCCTGAACGTGGCCGAGGCCATGGACGTCCAGGTGGCCATCCATACCGATACCTTAAACGAGTCCGGCTTTGTCGAACAGACCATGGCCGCGTTCAAGGATCGTACTATCCACACCTACCATACCGAAGGTGCAGGCGGCGGTCATGCGCCCGATATTATCCGGGCCTGCGGGCTGGCCAATGTCCTGCCCTCGTCCACCAACCCGACCCGGCCCTACACCATCAACACGGTAGACGAACACCTGGACATGCTCATGGTCTGCCATCATCTGGATCCGAAAATCGCCGAGGACGTGGCCTTTGCCGAATCCCGTATCCGCAGGGAAACCATTGCCGCCGAGGATATCCTCCATGACCTGGGCGCCTTTTCCATGATCGCTTCCGACTCCCAGGCCATGGGCCGGGTGGGCGAGGTCATCATCCGCACCTGGCAGACGGCCCATAAGATGAAAACCCAGCGCGGCAGCCTGAAAGGCGATCCGGGCCATCACGATAACCTGCGGGCCCGGCGTTACATTGCCAAATACACCATCAACCCGGCCATTTCCCACGGCATCAGCCACGAGGTCGGCTCGGTGGAAGTGGGCAAACTGGCCGATCTGGTGCTGTGGAAACCGGCCCTGTTCGGGGTCAAGCCCAGCCTGATTCTCAAAGGCGGCATGATTGCCGCCGCCCCCATGGGTGACCCCAACGCCTCCATACCCTCACCACAACCGGTACATTACCGACCCATGTTCGGCGCCTTTGGAGGGGCCAGGGCTGCCACCTCGCTCAGTTTTCTCTCCAGAGCCGCCGTGGAGGCAGGCGTTGCCGACAGGCTCGGATTACATAAAAAAATCGGCCGGGTCAGCGGCTGTCGAAAGGTCACCAAAAAAGACATGAAACTCAACGAGTATATGCCGGTCATCGAGGTCGACGCCCAGACCTACGAGGTACGGGCCGATGGCGAACTACTGACCTGCGAACCGGCAAAAGTGCTGCCCATGGCCCAGCGGTATTTTCTTTTCTGATCTACAGAAATACAGGTAACGATCGGCAACCATGCTGAAATTCATCCGAAAAATTAACGGTACTCCCAGGGCGACAACCACGCTTACCCTGCCCTGGTCGCAGCGCACCAGAAGCCGATTGCGGGTCCGACTCGATAACGGAGAGGAAGCCGGGCTCTTTCTTGAGCGTGGTATTGTCCTCCGGGGCGGCGACAACCTGCTGGCAGAGGACAACACTGTTGTCCGGATCAGGGCTGCTGCGGAAACCGTCTCCACGATTCGCTGCACAAAGCCCCTGCAGCTTGCCCGCGTCTGCTATCATCTCGGTAACCGCCACGTGGATCTGGAAATCAGTGAACACCGGGTTCGTTACCCCCATGATCATGTCCTTGACGACATGGTCCGGGCAATGGGTCTTACAGTGGTGGTGGAGCAGGCTTCCTTTGAACCCGAGGCTGGAGCCTACGGTGCGGCACATGGGCATCACCATGGGTAAAAGTGAAGAAGCACTCCTGCGCCTGCTGCAGCTGGTCAGTCCGACCCTGCCCACCGGAGCGTTCAGCTATTCCCAGGGGCTCGAATGGGCCGTGGAAGCCCACTGGCTTCATGATGATCTTACCCTGTACCAGTGGCTGAGCGATGTGCTCGAACAGTCGATGGCCTTTGTCGACATCCCTCTTTTCAAGCACATGTATGGGGCAATACTGGCGGAACGGTTTACCGAACTTGAACAGTCCTGTTCCCTGCTCCTGGCCTGCCGCGAAACCGCGGAACTCCGCCTGGAAGAACAGACCAGAGGACGGGCGCTGGCCACCCTGCTGCACAATCTTGACCTGGAAGCGGATGATCGCTGGTATCCTCTTATACGCCGGAGCCAGCTGGCCGGATTTGCCCTGGCTGCTGTGTGCTGGGAAATCCCTCTGCGGGATGCCGCCCTGGGCTACACCTGGTCCTGGCTGGAGAATCAGGTCATTGCCGGAATTAAAATCATTCCCCTGGGCCAGACAGAGGGACAACGTCTGCTGCTGCAGCTCAGCGGTGAGATTGCAGCACATGTCGACCAGGGCCTGAACCTCAGGGACGAGGATATCGGCTCGGCAAGCCCTGCCCTGGCCCTGGCCTGCAGTCTGCACGAAAGACAGTACACCAGATTATACCGCTCATAACCGGCATGGCCTGACCGGATCGGCCGGCCACAATAACCAATAAAAAAAACTGGTTATCCATAATCCTCAGCCTGATGTAAGGGATACCATCGCTGAACAGCAAAGATTATTGCAACGCTCTTAACTTTATGATGAATTGTGCTGGGACTGCAATCCGGATGAACAAGCGATGTTAACACTGATTGGAGAAAAATTAATGACTGCACCAACAGAAAAATCACCTCTCAGACTCGGTATCGGCGGCCCGGTCGGCTCGGGCAAAACAGCTCTTATTGATGTCCTCTGCCGCAAAATGCGTGACCATTACCAGATAGCCGTGGTCACCAATGACATCTATACCCGTGAGGATGCCGAATTCCTCACCCGGAGCAAGGCCCTGCCGGCCGACCGGATTACAGGTGTGGAAACCGGTGGCTGTCCCCACACCGCCATCCGGGAAGATGCCTCCATGAACCTGGCCGCCGTCGACGACTTCACCCGCCGCTTTCCCGACCTGGACCTGATTATCATTGAAAGCGGCGGCGACAACCTGAGCGCCACCTTCAGCCCGGAACTGGCCGACCTGGCGATCTATGTGATTGACGTGGCGGCAGGTGATAAAATACCGCGCAAAGGGGGACCGGGCATCACCCGCTCCGACCTGCTGGTGATCAATAAGATTGACCTGGCGCCCATGGTCGGTGCATCCCTCTCGGTCATGGAGGAGGACACCAAAAAAATGCGCGGCAGCAAACCTTTTGTTTTTGCCAATATGAAAACCAACCGGGGAGTGGATGAAATTCTTGCTTTTATCGAACAGGAAGGGATGCTTGCCGTTTCTTGAAGCAGACCACACTCCCTGCCGACGCCCCTCCTCTCACAACCTTATTTGCGATACAATTAAAAAAAAATTGTAACCTTTTCTGTTCTGAATCGTTTCCCCATCAAGTTCTCCCAAAGGGACCAATTATGGTGGCCAGGATGTCCTGCCCACCATAACCCGCCGGGTAATGATTCATAACAGGAGGTTAGACCATGGAACTCACGGTAAAAATCGCAAAAACACTTATTGCAGCAACTGCAATCCTTATGCTGGCCGGACCGGTAATGGCAGGCAACGGACACGGCCCCGGAGACGGAACCGGCACGGGTGATGGTCCCCAGGACGGCACCGGCTATGGTCCGGGTACCGGGGACTGCCTTGATGCAACGACTTTTACCATTGAGAACAGCATGCTGCTGGTTCGCGGGGGTAACGGTAACGGCGGTAATGGAAACGGATCCGCCGGTGGAGCCGGAAACGGCGGCGATCATGGCGGCTATGGGCCGGGTGACGGAACCGGCAACGGTGGCGACGGTCCCCGGGACGGTACCGGATTCGGCCCGGGCACCGGAGACTGCCTGAATGGATAAATAGCGCAGTCACCGTTCATTGCGTAGAGCAGCCTGGACTTCTTTTTTCGCAAAGCATTTCTTTTTAAAAGAGACGCTGCCTTTAAGGCTGCGTCTCTTTTTATTTCGGTTCAGTCATTGATTTCTACAATCCGATTGAGCAGGCAATGGTCGGCTTGAATGAACGATCAACTCGGATTCATGAGTATCCGCCACCCCAGAAAGACTGTTTCTCCCAAGGGACCTTTTGTTGACAAAAAACTGCATTGCGGCAATACTATCTGTAAGAATCAGCTGAAGAATACGTCCCTGTCCGGAAACAATTTTCGCCCAGCCGGAAGATTAGATCGTTCTACGATCTCTGCATTATGCTTAAGTTTTATCCGAAAGAGGGTTTATGTACAGGCACGAATTAGAAGAGATACGTAATCCC
>CAZPXI010000012.1:0-23376 GCA_964590715.1 uncultured Desulfobulbus sp. | reverse complement strand
TTTATCTGAAAATACGTATAAAACTCTGTTTTTGTCAATTCTCCCCACCCATCTCATCGTCCATTCAGGAATTCAACAGTCGGCCGGAATGTTTTTCCGGCTGCAAATCACCGGCGCGGGTCAAATGCCTCGCGCAGGGCCTCACCGATAAAAATCAGCAGCACCAGCATTCCGACCAGGACCAGAAAGGTGGAAAGCGACAGCCACCAGGCATCGATATTGGCCTTGCCCTGGGCAAGCAATTCTCCAAGGCTCGGGGTTGACGGCGGCACCCCGAGGCCGAGAAAATCAAGACTGGTCAGGGCCAGAATCGCGCCCGACATCCGAAATGGCAGAAAGGTAATCACCGGGGTCATGCCGTTGGGCAGCAGGTGCCTGTACATGATGGTCAGGTTCCCTACCCCCAGAGCCTTGGCGGCCTTGACATACTCCATATTCCTCCCTTTGAGAAATTCCGCCCGAACATAATCGGAAAGCCCCATCCAGCCGAACATGGAGAGCAAAATCAGCAGCAGCAACAGACTGGGCTTGAAAATCGAGGCAAAGATGATCAGCAGGTACAACTCCGGCATCGCACTCCAGATCTCGATAAAACGCTGAAAAACCAGATCGGTTCGCCCCCCGAAATAGCCCTGAACCGCTCCGGCGGCAATCCCGAGCAGGGTGCCGACCACCGTCAAGGCAAAGCCAAACAGCACGGAGAGGCGAAAACCGTAGATCAACCGTGCCAGCACATCCCTGCCCCGATCATCGGTACCGAGTAGATTCTCCCTGGTCGGCGGCGAGGGAACAGGCTGATCAAGGTTCAGATTAATGGAGTTGTAACTGTAGGGATTGGGAGGAAAATACACCCTGTTTGTGCCGCTGGTCAGCTTCTCCAGAATATAGGGATCCCGATAATCGGTTTCCGTTTCAAAATCGCCGCCAAATACCGTTTCCGGATACATTTTTAGCAGAGGAAAGTACAGGTGGCCCTCATAGTTAACCAGCAGCGGTTTATCATTGCTGAGGACTTCAGCAAACAGGCTGGTTCCAAAAAGAACCAGAAAGAGAAAAAGAGAATAATAGCCCCGCCGATTCTTTTTAAAGGCCCGCCAACGCCTGCGGGTGAGTGTATCTTTATCTCTGGATTTTTTTGCCAGGCTCATGCCTACTGCACCTTGTCAAAACTGATCCTCGGATCTACCAGCACATAGCTGAGATCGGAGAGCAGGCGTGAGATAAGGCCTATTATCGTAAAAAAATACAGGGTTCCAAGGACTACCGGATAGTCTCGATTGAGAACGGATTCGTAGGCAAGCAACCCCATTCCGTCGAGTGAAAAGATTGTTTCAATGAGCAGGCTGCCGGTAAAGAACGCGGTAATAAAAGAACCGGGGAAACCGGTAATAATCGGAATAATGGCGTTACGGAAGACATGCTTGTACAGTACCTGCTGTTCCGACAGCCCCTTGGCTCTTGCGGTCATGACATACTGCTTGCGAATTTCTTCTAAAAACGAGTTTTTGGTCAGCAGGGTCATGACTGCCAGACTTCCTACGGCAGATGCGGTAATGGGCAGCACCATATGCCAGAGGTAATCAAGAATCTTGGATATCCAGTCAAGCTGTGCCCAGTTGTCCGACACCAGTCCCCGTAATGGAAAAATATTCCAGAACGAACCGCCGCCGAAAAGAACGATCAAAACAATACCAAGAACAAAACCCGGGATAGCGTAACCGACCAGAATAAAGGTACTGGTCAGCATATCAAAACGGGAACCGTCCCGGACCGCTTTGGCTATCCCTAAGGGAATACAGACGGAATAGACAATAATAAAGCTCCAGAGGCCAAGGGACATGGAAACCGGCAGTTTGGAGATCACCAGTTGGGCAACGCTTTTATGGTGATAATAGGACTGGCCGAAGTCAAAAACCAAGTACGAAGACATCATGGAGACAAAACGGGTCAGAGGCGGTTTATCAAAGCCGTACAGTTTTTTCAGCTGCTCAACCCTGTCCGAATCCAGCCCCTGGTTTCCCTGATACAGGCCGGTGCCGCCGCTTGCAGCAGCCTCACCGCCGCTATGGCTCTCCAACTGGGTCATCATCCGTTCAACCGGTCCGCCCGGAACAAACTGGGTAATGGTAAAGGTAATCAGCATGACCCCGAACAGGGTCGGGATCATGAGCAACAGGCGCTTAAGGATATATCTGCTCACAGGTCCACCACCGCAACAGAACCACCACGACGGGAATCTCCGACTCCGCATTTTCCAGGGACAACAATATGGACACCGCCGAAATACATGGATTGCTCCTGCCAGATATTCACCGGCAGAGTCTGCTTGAGTGCAGCAAGGGATTTGGCGGCGAAACCAGGCTCAAGCTGCAGGACCTCGCCGTCAAAATGCAACCTGGGGCTCTGAACCGCCAACTCCGGTTCGCGCTTGAAATCAATCAACTGGGTCAGGACCTGGGTAATTGCCGTGCGAATTCTTTTAGACCCACCGGATCCGATTACCAGTTCGACCTCATCACCGTTCAAAAGAAGTGACGGCGACATCATGGAACCTACCCGTTCTCCTGGCGGTGCGGAATGGAAACCTTCCGGATGCAGGTCATCCTCACCCATCATGTTATTGAGCATAACACCTGTGCCCGGGGCAAAGTACCCGGAACCCTCGCCGTTGGAACAGGTCATTGAGGCCACATTACCCTCATGATCGGCCACGCTGATGTGGGTCGTTCCCCTGGAAAAGAGCCGGATGCGCCGGGTGGATTCGGGAATTTTCCCCTCGGCAAGATACACCGCCAGCGCCTCCGGCGTGCAGATCCCCTGCTCACGAAGCAACTCAACTTCCTGCATGAGACCGGTCGTGCGCAACAGATGCTCGGGACTGCCCCATGAGGTCGGCACCTCCATATCCTCAAGCAGCGCCAGGGAAAGGGCAATCAGGGACCCACCCAGTGAAGGCGGCGGCCCGGTCAGCAGGGTACGGCCGCGGAAAGACGCCGACAGAGGTTTTCGTTCAATTACCTGGTATCCGGCAAGATCCTCATAAGTCAGCAGGCCATCGCCTTCCTGCATATCCCGATCAATTGCACGGGCGATTTCACCTCTATAAAAGCTCTCTCCTCGATCCTGGATTAACTGCTCCAGAAAACCGGACATATCCGCATTGACCAGGGTATCATGGGGCTGCATGTACCGGCCGCCGGGCTCGTACAAGCGGCGTCCGGTTTCGGTCATGGTCATTATCGGGTGCAGCAGGTGGAGAAAGCCAGCCTGAAATTCGTTCAGCTCATGGCCCTCGGCAAGTTTTATGGCCGGAATCAGGACATCGGCCAGATCCATTTTGCCGAGTCGCTCATGGACATGGAGCAGCCCCTTAAGGATGCCGGGTACGGCAATAGAGCCCAGACCGATATTAAAATCCTGTTTTGAACCCCCGAAATCAACCGTGACCGGGAAAAAATGAGGATCGACCTTGTGCTTCAACCCTTGGCCGGGAGTATCGACAAAAAAATCAAAAAATATCTCTTCACAGCTTGTATGACGGCCGGCGGTTCGAGCCAGCAGAAAACCGCCGCCGCCAAGGCTTGTCAGAGTCTGTTCGGCGACCGCACCGGCAAACCCGGCTGCAACCACCCCGTCAAAGGCATTGCCGCCTGCGCGTAAAATTTCCGCCGCAGCCCCGCTGACCAGCTCATGCCCGGTGGCGACTACGGATCGTGTATACTTACTCATACCAATAGGTTTCCTGCATTTTGGTTATCATGGTTTCAAAACGACCATGCTGCTTCATCAACTCCCGCTGCCGTGCGGCACTTATCTTGTCATCCAGCAGATTCCGGACCGCATCAAGTCCCCTGCCACCGAAGGAATCTAAAAAAGGCCTGAGCACAACCAGCAGTTCTCCGGCGGCCTCGCGCAGGCTCTGGGTTGTCGTCGGCAGCAGGCCAAGGGCATCGTGGAAACGGCCCTCGAGTCCATGACGGGCAGCCTGCCACTTATTGCAGCACAGAATATGCGGGCTGACGCGGGTCGACTGTACCAGACCCTCGACAAGAGCGGCCACCAGGGCCTGAATCAGGCTGGTCAGGCCAAGGACCTCGACAAACCTGGACGGAATATCACAAATTCGAATCTCCACGGTTCCAAAGCCCGGACTTGGGCGAACATCCCACCAGAGGTCTTTGATGTCGCGAATCACCTGTGCTTCACGGAGCAGGTCAATCTCATCAAGATACCTCTGCCAGGAACCGATGTAGCCAGCGATACCGGCCAGGGGCAAGGCCTCAAAAAGTTTGGTCCGATACGAACAGAACCCGGTATCTTCGCCCCGGAAATAGGGAGAAGAACAGCTGATCGCCAGTAGAATGGGCAGGTAGACCTGCAAGGCATCACAGACACCGATGGCCGTATTTCTGTCTTCAATGCCGACATGGACATGCATGCCCTGTGAAATAAACTGGCGCCCCACATACTGCAACTCGTCCATAATCCGCTGATAACGCTCACCAACGCTGAGCAACTGATCGTCCGGCTCGGCAAAGGGGTGCAGGCTGGCGGAAAAGAGCAGGCTTCCATGTTCGGCAGCGATTTTCTCAAGCAGGGGCACTGAAAATTTCAAATCATCAGCAACCTCGTCAACAGATGCGCAGACATCGGTTTGTATTTCAAGAATTGAACGTATAAACTCCGGGGCTACCTTATCCTGGACACTGGCAGGAGCCTTTGCCAGCAAAGCCGGTGCCCGTGGAACAAGATCAAGGGTTTGCCGATCCAGAATCTGGAATTCCAGTTCAACCCCCAAGGTAAAGGGCCTGCTTTTGGCAAAGACAATCTCTTTCATGACTTCTGTTCTATCAAATCATTAGATTATTCCAGTGACTTCAATGCTTGACTGGCAACATGGGCCAGCCAGGAGGCACCATACCGAAACACCTCCTCGTCAAAATCAAAACGGGCGGAATGAGCGGGGCCGACAGGCCCCTCCTCCCTGCGGCCGCCGAAACGAACCATACAGCCCGGAATCCGCTGCTGATAAAATGAAAAATCCTCTCCCCCAAGGCTTGGTTGTCCCTGGGAAACGACCCGCTTATCGCCAACAACTGCAACAGCGGCAGCCCGGGCGATGGCCGTTGCCTCCATATCGTTGATAACAGCCGGTAGACTGTCAAAAAATTTGATGCGTATCTCCGCATTACACATGTCTGCAGCCCCATGAATCACCCGTTCAAGCCCTTGCAGGATCCGCTCCCTGGTCTCCCGGTGCGCACTGCGTATGGTTCCCTCAAGGACGGCATGCTCGGCAATGACATTGTGCACGGTTCCGGCCTCCATACGGCCGACCGTTACAACCGCCGCATGGGCCGGATTGATCTGGCGGGAAATAAGGGTCTGCATGTTCATGACCAGATTGCAGGCAACCACCACCGAATCGACCGCTTCATGCGGTCGGGCCGCATGGCCGCCGCTGCCGTGGATGGAAATGGTAAAGGGATCGGTATAGGAACAGATCAGACCTTCGTCAACGGTAATCTCACCGACGGGATAATGGGTATCGATATGACCGGAAAAGATCATATCGACCCCGGAGAGGACGTGATCCTCGATCATGGCGGCCGCTCCATTGCCGGACTCTTCGGCCGGTTGAAAGAGCAAAACCACATTGCCGGGCAACTCCATATCGTTTAACAGAGCGGCCGCTCCGAGTAACATGGCCACATGACCGTCATGACCACAGGCATGCATAATTCCGGACCGGATGGAGGAAAAGGGCAGACCGGTCTCTTCGGTTATGGGCAGCCCATCCATATCTGCCCGCAGGGCAACCGTAGGCCCATGCCCATTACCACCGGTAATTTCAGCCCGAATACCAGTGCCGCCGGCAAGTCCCTGTTGAAAGGGAATCCCGAGGGTATCGAGTTCCCGTGCTATCAGGGCGGAGGTCTGTTTTTCCTTGTAGGCAAGTTCCGGCTCCCGGTGCAGGGCTCGCCGGATATCACACATCCAGGAAAAAAGGGTCTTATCGGCTAAAAACAACATCTGACTGGTTTCTCTCTACTTCGGGGAAGGTGCTTTTTCTCGGCACCAGTGTTACGTCATCGCTGCCCTGACCCATCCTGTTTGTCCTTTTCCGCATCTACATTATTGTAGCAACACTTTAATGAAAACCTGATACCGTCATCCATATCGAAAACCGATTATATAATCGCATGTAAAAGTTCACCAGCTCCCCATCTTCGTCCGATCAGGCCTCCTTACATAGACGGGCTATAGCTCGTCGGCCTGCTTGAACGAATATTGAGTACTGGTAAACCTTTACAGTACCAGAATATAGCCCGCTTCGGATACCCTGGTGAACTATTACAATCGCATAACCTCTTGTAAACAGATGACCAAATAAAAATTTTCTGCGTTGATTATATTTCATCAGGAAGTTGCCCTGTGGGCAGGTGACCGTCCACGGATTATACAATGAATCAACTGATTTTGATATCTCCGACCATGAACTTCTCCTGCTCTTCCATGGCCTGTCGTCGCTGCTGTTCAAGGGTCCTGATATGCTCCCGCTCCTGTTGCCGGATATCTTCAGCACTGAATGTTTCCTGTTCATCCTCCCTGACTTCAGGGAGGGGATCTTCCGTACTGCTCGCCTCTTCGACTTCGGAGTCAAGGGGGCTGTAACGGTCCGGTCGCTTAAACAGAGTCAGCAGTCCATCCTGGACCATGGTCGCGCTGATCAATTCCCAGCCGGCACGTCCCTGCTCGTTGAGGGTTTTTTCCATTTCCTCATCGTCGATAAACCGGTCACCAAGCAGGCCGTCCTTGTGAAACTCAAAAATAACCGTTCTGTATTGCCAGCGCATCTCATGTACCTCGCCCTTCATACCCGTCTCGGGGTGTCCGTCACGCCACTGTTCACAGATCTCAGGATAACCCAAACAGTTCCCCTGCGCCCTGCTCGTCTTCAATGAAAAAGCCTCAGGGTGTAATCAGTTGATCATCTTTAAACTCACCTTTTGTCATTCGCCCGTCGGCAGATGTCAAATGACCGCTACCACTTCTGCGTCCGCGTTTAAAACCACCTTCGTACATGGTGCCATCCGGCGAACGAAGTGTTCCCCTGCCGTCGGGCAGGTCATTTTTGAATGATCCGGTGTAGACCTTACCATCGGCATAGACCAGCTTTCCCTGACCGGAAAATCTGCCCTCTACAAAATCACCCTCATAGATGCTGCCGTCACGGAAACGATACTCACCACTGCCGCCAAACAACCCTTTTTTAAAGGTTCCTTTATACAGTGAGCCGTCGGGGTAGGTATAGATTCCCTGCCCCTCCCGTTCACCGAGATGGAATCCTCCGGTATATTTCCTGCCGTCTGCATATTCCAGCTCTCCCTGCCCTTCCATGAAGCCATCCTTAAACAGGCCCCTGTAGATACTTCCATCGGGCAGCGTAACCCTGGCCTTGCCGGAATATGGAACCGTATCCTCGTCGGCATAGACCAGGCCGTTTTTCAGAATAAAGCGATGTACCTGAGTGGCCGGCTCCACTTCGGCATCGGTTGAGACAGCAGGGGCCAATGCCTTTTCCTGGATCGCAACCTCCGTGGCCTTCGCCTGCTTGGGGGAGGGGGCGACAGCCTTCTGAGGTGGAGTAGAATCAACCGGTTGGCCGGCAGCAAATTGACCTTCAAAGACCGTTCCATCAGTTTTTTTCAGAAGACCGTAGCCATCAGGCTCTCCAGCCCGAAAAGTACCCTCATAACGGCTGCCGTCGGCGTACTCCAATGTACCCATCCCCTGACGGCGTCCGTTTTTCCACTCCCCTTCATACCGGCTCTTATCACTGTAGACCATGGTGCCCTTTCCCTGGGGCTGTCCGCCGACAAATTCGCCGGTATACTCCTTGCCGTCCGGCCAGGTCATGGTTCCCTTACCGGTTATACTGCCCTTCTCAAATTCACCGCTGTAGACATGACCGTCATCGTAGACTAATTTTCCCTGACCATTATAAAAATTATTCTGAAACTCTCCCTCGTACCGGGAACCGTCCGGCATTTCCAGCACGCCATACCCCTGACGTTTGTCTCCGACAAAACCACCGGTATAGCGACTGCCGTTTAAATACCGACGGGTTCCCTCACCATCTGGTCGTCCATTTTTAAAGGATCCCTCAAAGATACTGCCATCAGCATAGATCAGCTTACCCTCTCCGTGGAGAACATTGTTACGAAAATCACCGGTGTACTCACGACCGTCGGGATAAAACAGGCTGCCATGCCCATGAAAACGACCCAGCACAAATTCGCCGTTATACTGCAGGCCATCCGGAGTAATCAGTGTTCCCTTGCCCTCGATAACACCGTTCTTGAACTGACCGCTGTACTTTCGACCATCGGCAGACTGCAGGGTGCCCATGCCGTCATAGCGACCACGAACGAAATCTCCGGTATAGATAGAACCATCAGCCAGCTTCAGCGTTCCCTTGCCCCAGAGATATCCGGATTTAAACTCGCCCTCATATATTCGTCCGTCGGGACTCTCCAGCCGACCTGTACCGTTCTTGCAATTGCCTTCAACACAGGCAGCCTGAACAACAGAGGGAATGCATAAACACAACACCAAAATATACAAAAAACCTTTCACGAAAAAACAACCTCCTAACCTTGGCTATAAACTGCCTGAACCTCATCAGCAATAATCCGCAAACCCTCACGAACATCCTGTTCATCCTGGGAATAGGTAATACGCAGACATTCACGTGTATGTTGCCAGCCCGCTTCCAGGCCGGGAAAAAAATAATCTCCGGACACAACCAGAACCTTTCTCGCCTTAAGGCGTTCATAAAGAGCACGGCTGGAAATCGGCAGATCTTTAAACCAGAGCCACAGGAACATGGCACCTTCCGGGGTATGCACCCTGTATGGCAAATCTGTAAAAAATTCTTCCAGAGCGGCCATGGCCTTTTCCATTTTACGCCTGTAAAACGGTTGAACCACGGTCCTGCTCAGGTGAAGGATCTCACCGGTTGCTACAAGATCCGTCGTCAGCATGGCACCAAAACTTCCGGGAGCCAGATTTAAAATGGCATTGATACCGGCCAGGGTCCGGATGATCTCGGGCCGGGCAATGACTATGCCGGTTCTGGCTGCGGGCAGACCAAATTTCGACAGGCTCATACAGACAATCAGCTGCTCATTCCAAAACGGAGTTGCTTCGGTATATATAATGCCCGGAAACGGCACCCCATAGGCATTATCGAGAATCAGCGGTATATCGTTATCCGCCGCAAGACGGCTCAACTCCGCAATTTCATCATCGGTCAGCACATTACCGGTGGGATTGGTCGGCCGTGAAACACAAAGCGCGGCAATATCATCGGTAATCTCCAACTGATCAAAATCCACCCGATACTTGAATTGATGATCGCCAAGCAACTCAATTTTAGGCCTGACCGCAGTAAAAAAATCATCACAGAGCCCAAGATCGGCATAGCCGATATATTCAGGCGCCAGGGGGAGCATAATTTTCTTTTGGGATCCGTCTTCAAACCTGCCGGCCAGCATATTAAAGAGCAGAAAAAACGATCCCTGGCTGCCCTGGGTCAGACAGATATTCTCAGGTCCCACCGCCCAGCCGTATTCACGTTGCAGCAGATCGGCAAGGGCCTGCAGGAAGCCCTTATCACCTGGTGGCGGATCATAGATCCCGATAAGTTTCTGAAACCTGCCCGGATCATCACAAAGCCCAACCAACTGCTCGCGCAGGGCGGTCTGTACCTCGGGGACATGACCGGGATTACCGCCACCCATCATCAACATCCCTCCCTCGGCAAGGGCGTTGCCAAGATCATCCATAAGAGATAGAATTCCGGAGCCCTGGGAAAAACGCCTGCCAAACGATGAGAGTTTAACCATGATCACCCCCTGTACCGCTGGTTACCTGGGGCAGCCCTGACTGTTTACGGCCATGTGATATAGGATAGTTCATAGTTATAACTCCAATAATGAGGAATCTTTTCCTCTGGCTGCCCTGCAACAGGAGACATTAAGCCTCTACCAATGGTGAACCGCTAAATATACAAAGAGAATTTCCATGGAAATATATAGAGAGTTCCCCGCACTGTAAACAATATAGTCGACCATCCTGTTTTTTTTGAGATCTTTTATCGGTGATGTTCAACAAAGACGCCCCTGTGTTCCGAAGAAACATCTTGTATTTCATGTTATGTACTTTTTTTTAGCAATGTCTGGTTAAGGACTTGCATGCAGTTGTTCAGAGTTCTGAGGATTGAGCGCCTCCGGATCTGGACAAGCCTATCGGCATATCATCCAGAGACGAAATCAGCTCATTGGCTTGAGCGGTTGACCGGTTACGAATCAGCGTGGAAAGGATACTGAAACGTTTCCAG
Source organism: uncultured Desulfobulbus sp. (assembly GCA_964590715.1). Taxonomy (GTDB): domain Bacteria; phylum Desulfobacterota; class Desulfobulbia; order Desulfobulbales; family Desulfobulbaceae; genus DRLX01. The sequence goes on along the minus strand of CAZPXI010000012.1, from coordinate 12,971 downwards.
AAATAGAAGCAATCCGGAAAACCTATAGCAAAGGCCCTTGCCGTCCCAGGACGGCAAGGGCCTTTGTATTTTCAGCAGCAATTTCTCTGCACAATCCGGACGGGGCAAAGAGGAGGCGAGCGGTTGGAAAAAACAGCATCCCTGTTACAGAAGAAAAGAGAAGCCCAGGGGCTCTGAAGCTATAGAGGGAGGAGGATTATAAAATAGTCTGAATTTTGTTGGAAAAATCTTTTGCCAGCTCGCTATCACCGATCTCTTCCTCAAGCATCTTGACGAGTTCAGTTAGCCGGTACGGAATAACCGGACCGTCTTTTTTCCATTTTTCCAAGAAATCCTGCATGACAACTCCGGCAACAGGGCCTATCGCACCGGCAAGGGCCTGCTCAATCTCGTCGTAGAGCGCCAGCATGTCCGCATCATCACCACCATCGTCGACGGCCTTGATTCCCTCGTCTCCAATGACTGTATCGGCTGTATCGGTAAGGGTTGTTGTAACACCTTGACGCAGTTCATCCCTCATGTCTGCTACCAGCATGCCTGCTGTTGTTGCCACCAAAGAGCAGTTTGCCTGGGACTCACATATAGTCAGCAAAACAGCACCGGTTTCCAGGGGGATACCAATCACCGTGTACTTATCAAAACGAAAATGACTCGATTGAATATCCAGTTCGGCCATGGAACCCATCTGAATCAAACGAAGAAAATGAATGCCAACGGTCTGTAGGAGTTCTTCAGAAAGCTTAGGGTGTAAATCCTTGCACAGCGGGCCTTCTTTTTTATCAAAGATGCAGGAGCCGGTTACCCCCGGGATGACCGAAATTTCATTTAATAATCTTATCATACTTCAATGACTCCGTTGACAGTCTTCCACACGCTCTTCACACAGTTAAACTTGAGGCTACTTTGAGTACGCAATCACCTTTTCCTGCATCCGGAAAAAACGTCCGCAAGCTCAAACAGGCGACGGCCTGCTCAAGGCAGGACGCAGCTTGGCTGTAATTCCTGAAATAGATGCATTCCGGATCAACTGCAGACCGATAATCATACCGGCACCGGGAAGGATCAATAACACTTCACCATTTTCCAGAACCAGCCGGATACGGTGTGGGCCTTTTGCATCAAGAGCTTTTCGCATCTGAATTCCACTGACCACGCAATAGGTGATAAAGTCAGGAATTTTGTTGTTTTTTGATGATTGAACAATCATCTTTCCCTGTCGGCTGAGCAGGTAATAGTGTTTAACCTCGGAAATAGAGACAATAGTTTCAACCAACCGCTGCAGTGCCGGGTTATTTTTCACGCCCGGAGCCTCCATCGGATTGTTTTCAGGCCTTGGCAGAACTTTTTTGCCTGCATATGCCTCTTCATCCTGACGGGTTGCAGCATTGAGAAGAATGTGCGCAAGTGGTTGATTGATTCGACGAAGCCGATCTTCCAGCTCACTGACGCTGAAAGAAGGGTTTTTCCAGGTCAGGAGCAAATAGGCAGCTTCCAGGCCGACTTCTCCTTCGCATTCAGCATCAATCAGCTCACCTTCATCAAAATAAAAGTTGCCCCTTTTTCCATCGGACAGGACAGTCAGGGTACAGTTTTTTCTCTCCTGTTCAAGCATCTGTAAAAAAGATGCCAGAGAGACTCCACCTAGTTGTCCTGATCCACTTTCTCCTGTTTGTCCCATACGTATGGCTTTCTCTTGATAATAATTCTTCCAGCAACATCATCCCCAGCAAGACCTTTCTTTGCTGGTCAGCAGGGTCTCTTATTGAGAGCGCGGACTACCTGCCATACGTCCGGCAAGTCGCGGACGGAATCTTTTCAATCAGGATCTTCAACACGAAACCTTTGCAGTATAGTATCACGAAGCTACTGACTTTCAAAAGATTTTTTCTGCTTTTATTTTACCTTCCGCCTGACTGCAAACAGGGTACACGATTTTCCAGAACTGCTCTGGACAACATCTGCAGGGATACGATGACTTTTAAAACCAAAAGCACGGCACCCTCTTGGCTGTCGCATATCATAGGTCACATAGAAATACGTGCACTGCAGGCATAAAGAAGATTTTGCCGTTGCTCGCTCCGAGCAATCATTACTCATGCACCTCTCCAATACAATCTTTTCGTGCCCGAGCCAGGGAATCCCGACGCCCAAACAGGGTTATGATGTCGCCATCTTCAAAAACCGTATCCCCTTTTGGAATAAGGATCTTACCTTCTCTTTCGACAGAAACAACATTCACCGCGCGGGGCAGAGAAAGGTCTTTGAGTTGCCGATGCACCGCATTGCTTCCGGATCTAAGCCTGAATTCCATAAAATCATTATGTTTTTCCTTGCGAAGAACTGTATCGTCACCAAGAAGCTGTCCTCTCTGCTTACGGACAATGCCGACATCATAGGCCCGAAGAATATCGCTGCGGCTAATCAGGCCGATCAGCTTTCCCTCGTGTTCCCGGCTGACCACCGGCAGACGGGCCAGGTCGCGGGGGGCCATTTTCTGAATCGCATTCCAGATAGGTTCATCGGGATAAACAGTGATTGGATTGGCAACGGCAACGTCCTGGACACGCAGAGTATGCAGAGTAATGGCTATGGTTTTATGGGCAAGAACCCGTTCCAGATCCTGCAGGGTCACAATCCCGCTGAGGATCTTATTTTTATCGACTACCGGAAAACCAAGTAGATTTGTTTCCTGAAATTTTCTGTAAAGTTCAGCCAGTGAATCCTTCTCATGGACAGTGACCGGGTCGGTAAGCATAACTTCACTCACCTGTACACTCTGCATAATATCCATGTCCCGTCCCTGGGAAAATCGAATCCCGCGACGCATCAATTTAATAGTATAAATTGATTCAGGACAAAGGGCCTGGGCAAGATGACTGGCGGTGACAGCGGCAACCATCAGAGGAAGTATCATCGAGTAATCATTGCTCATTTCAAATACAATGAGCATGGCGGTCAGCGGGGCCCGGGCCGTAGCAGAAAAAACAGCCGCCATTCCGACCAGCGCATAAGCTCCCGGTGGTCCGGCAATCTCAGGTTGCCAGGCATGAAAACCAACTCCCATGGCACCACCAAGCATAGCACCGATAAACAGTGAGGGAGCGAAAACTCCACCTGAATTACCTGAACCCAAGGTAAAAGAGGTCGCAAGCGGCTTGAGTAGAACAAGCAGGCCAAGAAGATATACATTCACCTGACCTTGCAGGGCCTGTTCGATAAAAGTAAAGCCCGCACCGAAGACATGGGGGATATTCTCAATAAGGGGCATACCCAGCTCAAACTCAGTGGTCGTGGAAAAGGCAACACCTGACAACTGCAGGTATAAAACTCCGAGTAACCCCAGGAGCAGGGCTCCGACGGCGGGTTTCAAAGCCAGGGGAAAATGCCAGTCATCAAATGTATCTTCAAGCCAGCTCAGCATATGGATAAACATGATGCCGACCAAGGCACTGGCCAATCCCAGCAAAAGATAAAACAGCAAGGTCAAGGGAGATGCCAGGGTGTAGGACGGTACGGTAAAGGCGGGACGATCGCCAAGAAAGTTCTGGCTGACAATGGCCGCAGAAACTGCCGCAATAACCACATTGCCAAACATTTTCACCTGGAGCTCACTCATCATCACCTCAATGGCAAAGGCCACTCCGGCAATGGGGGCATTAAAAGTGGCTGCAATACCAGCCGCCGCCCCACAGGCAACAAGATTTTTTATCCGTTCATCAGAAAGATGGAGAACCTGACCGACAACGGAACCAAGGGAGGAGCCGACCTGGACGATAGGGCCCTCACGACCGGCTGAACCACCGGTACCGATACAGAGAGCTGAAGCGACTATCTTTGCCAAAGCTACTCGGGGCCGTATACGACCTCCATTCATGGCAAGCGCCTGCATGACCTCCGGAACCCCATGGCCTTTTGCCTCACGGGCAAACCAGGCTATAAGGGGACCGACCAGCAATGCACCAAAGACCGGGACAAAGACATAACTCCAAACCCCAAGGTGAGGGAAGAGAAATTCAATGGAGGTATAGGACCGATTCTGGATGAGGGCAATAAGACGGATAAAAAAAACAGCGGCAAGTCCGGTACCCCCACCGATGATAACGGCAAGGATAAGCAACAGCAACTCTTCAGGTGGTGATATTTTATCCAGCAGTGCTCCCAAAGGGTTACGTTTCATTATCCGGCCACCTGTTCAATGCATATCTTTTGATTTTAAATACCTGCGGGTTACTTGTGTCTCATAATGACAGGGAGAAAAAATCAGCTTCTATAATCCGCATTAATAGTGATATATTCTTTTGAAAAATCACACGTATGAATTTCAGCGGATTCCTTGCCTTCATGGAGATGTACGGTCAGCGTGAATGCATCTTTCTGCATGACCCGAGCGGCTTTTTCTTCCGCTTCAGCACTTGTGCCCATCCCCTGTTCAGCCATCACAACCTCATCAAAGGCTATGGAAACCCGATCAGGATGAAAGAAACAGTCGGAGCGGCCAAGAGCAGCCATAATCCTGCCCCAGTTAGGATCTTCACCAAAAAATGCCGTTTTAACCAGCGGTGAATTTGCAATGGTTCTGGCCGCATCCAGGGCGCCCTCTTTCTCTCTGGCACCAGTCACCCGTATGGTGACGGCCTTGGTTGCGCCCTCACCATCAACAACGATCATGGTGGCCAGTTCCTGAAAAATGGCATGTATCGTACGGGTAAATGTTTCCGTCTCCTCTGGACTGTTCTCATCCAGCCATTGATTACCTGCAGCCCCATTGGCAAGCACCAACACCATGTCATTGGTCGAAGTGTCTCCGTCAACGGTGATTCGATTAAAGGTTTTTTCCACACCGCCTGCAACGATTTCCCTGAGTATCGGAAAAACAATCTGCGCATCCGTTACCACAAAACAGAGCATGGTCGCCATATTGGGCATAATCATCCCCGACCCCTTGGCCACCCCGAGAATCGACACCTGAACTCCAGCAATATCCACTGTTTTTCGAACGATCTTGGGGACGGTATCAGTGGTCATTATGGCACGGGCAAGGTCATCAAATCCATCCTCGGAAAGCGAGTCAACCAGCGCGGGCATCTGTTGTGCAAACGGGGCCGCATCAAGCTGCTCACCGATAACTCCAGTGGAGGCCACCTGAACCAGCTCTTCATCAATCTTCAACCGCTGGGCCGCCATCCCGCTGACGATCCGGGCAAGCTCCATCCCCTGTTTACCAGTACAGGCATTGGCATTGCCGCTGTTCACCACAATCGCCTGAGCCTTACCCTGGCGCAGGCGCTTGATATCAAGTAATACGGGTGCGGCTTTAACTTTATTGGTGGTGAATACACCGGCAGCAACCGCAGGCCGATCGGAATAAATCAAGCCAAGATCAAGCCTGTCCTTATATCGTATTCCTGCCTGAACTGCGGTGGCGGAAAACCCCTTCACTTTCATGGCCACTCCGTTTTTTTGTTTATTCAATATTCTTTTATCAGTAATGTACCATTGTACCAAAACAGTGTAAAAAGAGAATACATTCTCCTTTTTTTACTCAATATTTTTTATCTTTCCTTTCAGCGGATGGTTCAATGGATAAGATGTACTGGATTTTAACCTCTGTAATATTCCTGACAGATCTGGCAATACGTATCGGCCTGTCCCTGAGAGTGCTTATGCGAAAAAAGGCCGCGCCGGTGACGCTTGCCTGGCTGGTGGTTATCCTGCTGCTTCCTTTTTTCGGGGCAATTATTTACCTGCTCTTTGGCGAAAACAGACTGGGCGAAAGACGGGCAAAACGTGCTGCGGCAGACATCCCTCTGATTCTTAACTGGGCGGAGAGTCTACGGCAGCGTTCCTTTACCGATTGGGACACGATCAACCCTGAATGTGAGCCCATCCATCGTCAGATAGATGCAGCAATAAAAATCCCGACCATGCCCGGAAACCAGTTGCTGCTCATAGAAAACAGCAATGATTTCTTCCGGCATCTGATTGCTGATATTGATCAGGCCCGGGCAACCTGTTTCCTTGAATTCTACATCTGGAGCAGCGGCGGCCAGGCTGACCTGGTCTGTCAGGCACTTATCCGCGCCAGCAGACGTGGGGTGCACTGCAAGCTTCTGCTTGATTCCCTGGGCAGCAAAATGTTTCTCCGCAGCAGTCAATGCCATGAACTGAAAACACATGGGGTAGAGGTTCTTGAATGTTTACCGGCCGGACTGTTCAGGGCGCTTTTTGTCCGGGTCGACCTGCGTAACCATCGAAAAATCATCTCCATTGACGGTCATACCGGCTATACCGGAAGCCAGAACCTTGTCGACCCCAGATTCTTCAAACAGGATCAGGATGTAGGGGAATGGATCGATATCATGGTTCGGATCAAGGGACCGGTTGTCGAAATCATGACCGCCTCCTTTCTCTATGACTGGGCAATGGAAAGCGGGGAGAAGCTTGATGATCTCAACAACACAGGGGCGACCTACCCGGTTCCGCCGGCAGGAAATATTCCGGTACAATTGGCACCTTCAGGTCCTGGATTTACCGAAGATGCCATCCACAACCTGCTGTTGACCACTATTTACGCCGCCCGTAAAGAGCTGATACTGACCACCCCCTATTTTGTTCCCGACAACGCCATCCTGGCGGCTTTGAAATCAGCGGCTCAGAGAGGGGTCAGCGTAACCATTATTGTACCGGAGAAAAATGATTCCAAACTGGTGCATTATGCCAGTCGGGCCAGGTATGGTGAACTCGTCGCAGCTGGTGTCCATGTCATGGCCTTTTCCGGCGGCCTGCTCCATGCAAAGACTATTTCCGTGGATAATGACTTCTGCCTGATCGGCTCGGTAAACCTTGATATGCGCAGTTTCTGGCTGAACTTTGAAATGACCCTGTTCATTTATAATAAAGAGTTCACCAATTCCCTGTATGATATTCAGCAGGAATATCTGGCGGCCTCTTCATCGCTTGATGAAGAAGCTTTTAAACAACGATCTTTTCATGAGCGCTTCCGTGAAAACACCGCCCTGCTTGTCGGTCCCCTCCTGTAAAAGCAGAGAGCAGGAATACGGATCAGAGAATCCGCCAATAGAGTGCCCGGTGGAATAAAAAAATGAAACTTCTTCTCATCAGTGACATTCACGGCAATTTTCCGGCCCTGAGAGCGGTTGCAGCGGGATTGGATGCCGATTCCTGTGATCATATACTGAATGCCGGCGACTCCACGGTGTACGCACCGTTTGCTAATCAGACCCTGGACTGGCTATGCAGACACAAAGCTGTCTCCATCCTCGGGAACACGGATATCAAGGTCAAAAAACTGCTTAAGGGAAAAGGATTCAAAAAACCGTCCAAACCGGAAAAACGGATCATGTACACATCCACGGCAGAGACTCTCAGCCCGGACTGCCGCAGGTATCTTTTAAAACTGAAAAAAAAGAAAATCTTCTCAGCCTGCGGCTATACCATTGGTCTTTTCCATGGCAGCCCGGATAAGCCCGATGAGTTTCTCTTTGACTGGACGGCCGACAAGCGCTTCCTGGAGCTAGCAGAGAAGACCGACTGTGATATTATTATTACCGGCCATTCGCACACGCCCTATCACAAAAAAATCGGCGGGGTACATTTCATCAACCCCGGCTCTACCGGCAGAATGTTCGACGGCAACCCCCAGGCCTCCTGCGCTGTCCTAGTTTTGAAAAAAAACAGGGTGATTGTCAGGCATCATCGCTGCCCGTATGCCGTTGAAGAGGTTGTCCGGGAACTTGCCCGTCAACAGCTGCCCGCCATCTATGCCGAGATGTACAAAACCGGCAGGAAGCTCAATTAAAGAAGGTAACGTGTTCAGGTCGGGGCAACAAATGACCGTTGTTCCTGAATGTTACAGAAGATGATGCGTTCTCAGGCACAACCGCCGGCAACATCCAGCAGCATCTCCTGATCAGGCCATTTTTTAATCCCGCCCTTAAGAATAAAGACTTTTTCCGCAGGGATACCCAGTTCAATGAGAGACTTGGCTGCGCGCTCGGATGCAGATCCCCCACGCGGCCCGATGACAATCACGTTATTGCCTGTTTTTTGAAACATATGCCGGACAACATCAAGTTTTCCCTTATCCGATGCTGATTTAACAGGGTAGGCATCGGTTTCAACCGCAGCGAAAAAATGATGCTTTTTAAAATCATGCGGTTTCTGGATATCAGCCAGAACCAGTGGTTTTTTGCTGGAAAGTCTTTCCTTGAGTGAGGCGGCATCCATGTAGTTTAATTCTGCGGCTTCCGCCGTCGCAACAACCAATCCCAAGAGCAATACAACCAGGATACATCTGAGACCTTTTTTGTACATTTCTACCTCCGGAGTCAAATAAACCAGCATGGCTGGACCTAAATGGCCATGCCGGGCTTTGTTTTAAAATCCAACTTTTTCAGCTCTTCAATTAAAGTAGAGTGTTCTCAATTTAAAAAAAAGCAAATCGGAAATCGATTTTTTATTTTTCCACTCATTCATCACTTTATTCTTGTTAACAATTCAACATGTTGCCTTAGTTCCGGCCTCTAGTTATGCAATATACTCAACTTTTCCAGAACATACATAGTGGTACACTCAAACACACCCAACCCCGTATTTTCAATAAAAAAGTATTAAGAATAATTGCTTGTAATAAAAAATAGATATATACCATATGTAACGGCATATTTTCAGGGCGTGCCTGGACAACCCGGAACTTTCATTTTCACGGAGTCTTCAGCTCCATAATTTCAGATACGAGGCACTTCGACATGACACACAAAAGGAAGAAGAAAAGCAAAAAAAATGGCCCGTCCTGTCCGATCAAGGTCAAGCTTCTTGAAGAGACTGCCCTGAAAAATATGGGCAAGAAAGAAAGCAAGAACCGATGTGCAGTCTGGGTTAAGGCCTCTCACCTGGAATATGAGCTTGAGCTGAAAAGACTGCAGATCGAGCTTATGAAGCTGCAAAAACATATGAAGGCCGAAGGCATGCGAATTCTTGCGATTTTCGAAGGCCGGGACGCAGCGGGAAAAGGTGGGACCATCAAGCGGATTACAGCCTTTCTCAATCCACGCAACACCAAAGTCGTGGCCCTGGCCGCGCCAAACGACAAGGAAGTAACCCAGTGGTATTTCCAGCGCTACGTGCCCCATTTACCGGCGGCGGGAGAGCTGGTGCTGTTTGACCGCTCCTGGTATAATCGGGCCATGGTGGAGCCGGTCATGGGGTTCTGCACCGATGAGCAGCATAAACGTTTCCTCAAAGATGTCCCTCTGTTTGAAGAGATGCTGATCAAAGACGGCATCAAGCTGTTCAAGTTTTATTTTTCCGTCTCCAAAGATGAACAGTCCAGACGGTTTGAGGCCCGCAAGACCGATCCCCTGAAACAGTACAAGCTCTCTCCGGTGGATAATCTGGCCCAGAAATACTGGGACAAGTACAGTGTTAAAAAATTCCAGATGCTCAACGAGTCCAACCGAACGCTGACTCCCTGGACCATTATTCGCTCCGACGTTAAAAAAACAGCCCGTTTGAACTGCATCAAACATATCCTCTGCAATGTCGACTATCCCGACAAACTATCTAAAAAAGAACTGGCCACGGACCCGGAAATCGCCATTTCAGGGATTAACGAAATCAAGCATATGGAAAAGAACCTCTTCCAGCCGGATATCCTGCGAGGATAGAGAGTCGTTTTCGTTCAGGGGCCTCAAGTTGCGGCAGCAGAACTCAATCTGTTGTTTGCAGCGCTCCCATCTTCTCCGCCACATCTGCGTCCACCGAACGTAGGTGAAGGTCGGCCTGGGGAAAGGGAATCTCTATTTCGGCAGAGGAGAACTCCGACTCAATATCCAGGTTGAGTTCACTGAGCACTTGGCGACGGTCCGAGAATTCGGCTATCCAGACACGAAGCTCAAAGTCAAGGGAACTGGCACCAAAGGCCAGAAACAGAGCCCTTGGCTTGGGCTGACTCAGTACAATAGGGTTGTCCTCCGCACAGGCCAGCAGTATTTCCTGAACCCTGGTGACATCACTTCCATACGCCACCCCAACCGGAACTTTTACCCGAATATGCCGATCACCAAGGGTCCAATTCGTCACTTGGCCGGTAATCAGATCGGAGTTGGGGATGACGATATCCGCATTGTCAAAGGTTCGAACCACGGTTGCCCGCAGGCCCAGTTTCTTGACCTCTCCCATCTCAACTCCCACCTGGATCATATCACCGACCTTGAGCGGTCGCTCAAAGAGCAGAATGAGGCCGCTGGCAAAGTTGTTGACAATAGCCTGGAGGCCAAAACCAATACCAACACCCAGGGCACCGCCAAGAAGAGCCAATTTGTTTAACTCCAGGCCAAGGACCCGTAACAGCACCAGAAAACCAACTACCAGCACTGCATAATGCACCAGGCGGGTTATGGAAAGCTGCACACCGATTTCAGCTCCTGACCGGGGAAGAACCTCTTGCATCAACAGGGCCCGAAGAGCCTTGGACAGGAGCAGTGAGCTATAGATGACCATGAACACCAGCAGAAGATATCCCGGAGTCACCTTAAATGAACCGACCAAAAAACCGATGCTGAGCAAGCTCCTGCGCGCCTCTTCAATCGTAGGGTACGCCTGCCAGATAACCAGAGAGATCAGAAAAAAAATCAGGCTGAAGACAATGGCAAACGGCGGCACACAGTGTTTGACCAGCACGGAGCTGTTCTTCTGCAAAAATGCGATCGGTATACGGGAAAAAAGAAGCTCAAGCAGCCCTTCCATAATCTGGAAAAGCATCCAGAACACCAGAGCGGCAATCACACTGTAGAGAAACGAACGGAAGAGATAAAGGGCGAGTGCACTGTAACCGGCGATTTCAGCCACGGCGATAACCAGACAAATCAGACCGAGGATACTGAGGAAAAAAAGATTCACCGAGGAAATCCGATGTCGATTTCTGAGGATATTATTTACAGAGAGAAAAAGCTGAAACAGGCTGACCAGGAAAATATACAGGTGAACCAGGACACCCGGCATATGGAACATCTGCAGCAGCAGGGAGAGAATAAGCACAGAAGCGATGGGCATCAACAGGTGTCTGTACAGCCAGCGGTCGACGAGAAGCCCTGCCAGTCGGATTACAGCGGCAATAGTGATAATGTACAGCAGATCCTCAACTTCGACGGCAAAATAATGGGTTGAAGCGAGTGCACCGGCCAGCAGAAACAGGGACAGGCCCAGAAAAAGAACAGTGGCAATGGGACGCCGGGAAAAAGAAAACCAGCGGGATTTTTTTTGAACAAGCCGGCCGGTGTATGCAACCCCGACGGCAAGCAAAACAGCACACACAAGGACAAAAAGCGTTCTCCAGACATGGTTTTTCAAAAACACCAACTGTCGTTTGAAGACCTTGGGTACTTTATGCCAGCTGCTGTCCTGAAGCAGGGTGAGATCGATCAGGCGATAAAATTGCCTGGAAAGAACCGAGGGAGAGGTCTGCTGGATGTGGACGCCGCGCACTTCCCGAATAAGCCGTTGCAGATCCGCCTTCTCTGCGTAGAGCTGTACCAGAAGGACGTTCATCTCTCTGGCCAGATCAATAACAGTATGCAGACGGATGTTGACCTGCTTCCGTGCCTTGTCAACGGTCTTCAACAGCTTCTTTTTATCGTTAAAAATCAGCCTTAGAGAAGAATCTTTACGGGCCAGCTTCAGGTAACTGTCCAGCTGTTCCTTTTCCTGCTGCCAGAATTTATCCTGGAGTGCAAGAGTGTTGAGTGACTCCGTGACCGGATCCAGCAGATTCCGCAACTCTTTCTTCAAGCCGTCGGTCTGGGCAACCAGCGCCGCTAACCTCGTATAGGTCAGGGAAGGGTTGGATTTCTCAAGAGTGATCTGCCACTCCAGATCATTCACGTCCTTTTCCATCAACGGCAGTTCCCTCTTTACGGCGTCTGTATCGACCGTATTTTCCAGGGTATTATTCAGGTCGATGAGTCGTTTAGGAATCGCATTGACGTGGCGATAGATCTCAACAAAGAGCGGCGTGCGCTCAACGGCAGGCGTTTTTTCCTCCACCTTGCTCTCTGCCGGCGGCTTTTCAGCTGGAGCAGGCCCGCTTGCCGCTACCGCAGTAGCGCACCCTGAATAAAAAATACAAAACAGAACAAAAAACAACCCAGGGAAGCGGATGTTCATCATGACCTGCCGATGGTTATGCAAGCTTACCGCAACACTTTTTATACTTCTTACCGGAACCACAGGGACAGGGAGCATTTCTGCCGATTTTTTCTTCACTGCGCTTGACCGGTTTTCGTGCAGCATCCGAGGCCTTATCACCGGAAGCCCGCTTTGCCATTTCTAATTCCCGCTCCCGTTCCTGACGACGTTCCTCTTCCAGGCGCTGCAACTCATCATCCTGCATGACCTGGACTCTGAGCAGGGTACTGACGGTCTGCTGCTTGACAGTTTCAATCATAGTCATGAACAGGTTGAAGCCCTCTTTCTTGTACTCATCAAGAGGGTTTTTCTGCCCATAACCACGCAGGCCGATGCCCTCTTTGAGATGATCCATATTGAGCAGGTGTTCTTTCCACAGGGTATCCACCATCTGCAGGAGAATCATCCTCTCCAGGTGGCGCATCTGTTCAGGGCCGTTCTGCTCTTCCTGCCGCTGATATTTAGCCTCAACTTCCGCCGTCAGTTTTTCAAGCAGGCTGTCATGGTCAAGATCGGTCCGCTCGGTTTTATTCCAGGCTGGCTGCAGGTTAAACAGCTCTCCGACCCGCTCGTTAAAGCTTTCCCACTCCCAATCTTCGGACGGGGTCTTTTCAACCGCAATCTCGGCGACCACAGCCTGAATAAGATCTGCTATCATATCGTCGACAATCGGTTTAATGTCCTCGCCCTGGAGCACTTCACGGCGCTGGCTGTAGATGACCTCACGCTGCTTGTTCATAACATCATCATATTCAAGCAGGTGCTTA
>CAZPXI010000011.1:16817-23481 GCA_964590715.1 uncultured Desulfobulbus sp. | reverse complement strand
TGGTTCGATCCATGGCCATGCCGGTACGAACGCCCATATTCTGGACAAGAACCGGGTCAATCCTGACGGTTCCGGCAGAGGCCGTGGAATCAACCGCATCAGCATAAACGGGAATATAATCCATCCCCATATCGTCCTTGGCCGGGACCGGCGAAGTGACCGCCGGGTTCATGGGGCTCCGGTAAAAAAGAGGTTTTTTACCGTCTTTTGACTCCTCGGCTAAAGCACCGCCGATACTTGTGGTCAGCACAAAGATCAGGGCCAGAAGAGTGATTGTACATGTAAAATGCTTATTCATTGCTGTTCTCCTTCATAAACAGGCGCTCCGGTTGCGGCCTCAAGCCCGGCCAGGGCCTTAAATGCGTTGCTCAGGTAATTCCAGTAGGTAATCTTGTAGTTATAAAGGGCCAGCTGAGCCCGAACCACGTTGAGAAAATCAACCTTGTTGACCTGATATCCCTTGAGCATGGCTGCCGCTGTCTGTTCAGCCTGCGGGATAAGAGAGGTTCTATAGAGTTCACTCTGGCGGGCGGTGTTGGAATATTCGGAAAATTCGGTCGCAATTTCCGCCAGAATCCGGTCCTTGTACTCACGAACCTTATGCTCGGCGGCTAAAGACTCGCTGGTCCGCTGGGCCACGGCCTTATCCTGTTTAGTACCCGTCCAGAGGGGCAGATTCATGCTCAGCCTGATGGTCGCAAAATCACTGCGGTCCCGGCCATCGGGAGTATCCTGACGGTAGCCGTAGGCAGCCCCTACGGTAAAATCCGGATAATAATCCTTGCGGGCCAGCTCAATTCTAGATCTGGTTGCATCCTTTTTTTTCTCCAGCGCAAGAAGGCCGGGACGGCTGATCAGGGAAACCGTCTGCAATGTGGTTATCGGCAGAATTTCCGGAAGATCCAGAGCTACGCCCTGACCCGGGATTTCAAAACATCCTGCATCTACAGGCCGGTCAAGAAGAGCTGTCAGTACGGCCTTTTTCTTTTCTATGGCATTGGCCACGGCGATCTCACGATCCAGAAGCCGGGACAACTCGACCTGGGCCAGCAGGACATCCTGCTGCAGCCCTTTACCAACTTCGTACTTAATCCGAGCGGCCGCCACGGTTGCCCGCAGTAGATCCTGGTTGGAAAGGACTATTTCCAGGTTTTTTTGTAGATAAAAGATATCCCACCAGGTTTTACGGGTATTCTTGACAAGATCCAGCCTGGCCTCACCAACCTGTTGCAAGGCGGCCTCGGCCTCAAAGGCGGCACTCTCTTCCTTTAAACCAAGTTTGCCTGGAAACGGAAATTTCTGACTGATTCCCACCTGCATCTGGGTCATGTTTTCCTGATCCAGATTAAAGGTGTCCATAGGGATGTTGACTGCACCAAGGCTGAGCACAGGATCCGGAAGGGACGCCTGCTGGGAGGGAATGGCCGCAAGAGCCTCATACCGTGCCCGGATGGCGGCCAGTCCAGGATTATTTTCCATGGCCACGGTAACAGCCGATTTTAGAGAGAGTTCCTCACAGACTTCATCCGAAGTTTGGGCCCTTAACGAGCCCGCCGACAGGGAAAAAGCTATACAAAAGACAACCCCGAAAATATAATGGCCATGTCTTTTTCTCCTGTACCTCATAATCATCTCCTGTTATTAATCTCAAATAGTAAATATGATTAAAGCATAAGCCATGCCAACATATCACATCAAGGCATTAAGGTTGCATTCTGTTGATTCAGCAGGAATTAGAGAGACATTGGCAACACCAGGCCAGCACCGACTGTCTCATTTTTTTACACCCACCAACGGCACACATGCTTCTGTGCATAATATTTAGACAGCTGTACAAAAAAGGAGAGGTACATCCCCGGTTTCCCGGGCACTGGAGGAAGAGGTTATTGATATATTTTTATCTGTTGCCGGATCCTCCGGGAATTTGAATACGGGCATAGCCGGTGTATGTACAGTAATCCAAGTAACACCGCAGCGGTGTCATGAGGTCGCGGGGTTAAGCAAGGGCTTGCGCTTGTTGCACCGCTTGTGGTGCAATATATCACAAGTCGCTCTGCGCCATTTTCGAAAAAAAAGCTCATGTTTTTTTCCGCTCCAGCCCATACTCCTTGATCTTGTTTAAAAGAGTCTGGCGGGCAATGCCGAGCAGCTTAGCACTTTGAGATTTATTGCCGTCCGTCTGCTCAAGAGTCGCACGTATCGCCTCCCGCTCCACATCCTTCAAGGTCAGCCCGCCGGGGGAGACAGCAAACTCTCCGGCAGGATGAAAATCTTCGGGCAGCATCTGCGGCGGCAGTTCTTTAGGAGTAATCTGCTCGCCGGGACAGAGAATAACGGCCCGCTCTATAGTGTTTTCCAATTCCCGGATATTGCCCGGCCAGGAATATCTGGCCAGCAGCACCAGGGTTTGCGGGTGAAAACCCCGTATGTCCTTTTTATTCTTTCTCGCGTAACGCTGCAGAAAATAATCAGCCAGCACCGGTATATCCTCGACCCGTTCCTTTAGAGGCGGCAACTCAATGGGAACCACCGAAAGCCTGAAAAAGAGATCCTGACGAAAACCGCCGTCCTCAACCATGGCCGGTAAATCTTTATGAGTTGCGGCAACCATCCGCACATCGACGGCAACTGTTCTGCTGCCGCCGAGCCGTTCCAGTTCCCCTTCCTGCAGAACCCGCAGAATCTTGGCCTGGGTCTGCAGAGACATGTCGCCTATCTCATCGAGAAACAGAGTTCCGCCGTCGGCAAGCTCAAACCTCCCGAGCCGCTGACTGTCGGCACCGGTAAAGGCTCCTTTTTCATGGCCGAACAACTCGGATTCCAGCAGATTTTCATGCAGAGCGGCACAGTTGACCTTGATAAACGGTCCTGTTTTCCGATTACTGTTATGGTGCAGTGCTCCGGCGATGAGCTCCTTGCCGGTGCCGGAGGCACCATTGATTAAAACCGTGGCGTCGGACGGTGCCACCAGAGACAGTGTTTCAAAGACTTGCTGCATGGCGGGACTGCGGCCGATAATATTGCCGAAGTCGAACTGCTCGCCCAGCCGTTTTTTCAACTCCAGATTTTCCTCACGCAGGGCCTCGAAATCAAGTGCTTTGGCAACGGTAAGCTTCAGGGCCTCAATATCAACCGGCTTGGTGACATAATCCATGGCCCCGTACTTCATGGCTTCGACGGCGGACTCCACCGAAGAAAAGGCCGTGATCACCACCACCGGCTCCACCCTGCCCTTTTCCCGCAGCAGCTTGATGGCGTCTATACCGTCCATGCGCTGCATCTTGAGGTCCATCAGGATAAGATCTACATCCTGTTCAGCAAGGGCGGGAAGAACTCCGTCCCCGTCATCCGCCTCCACTATATCGTAGCCGGCTCCTGAAAGATTTACTTTGAGCATGGTTCGGTGAGCCGTATCATCATCGACAATCAATATTTTTCTCATGATTTTTCTCGCTGTACACTTTGTTGCCGGGGTAGGATTAGAGTAACGGAGGTTCCCCTTCCCGGTCGGGACCGAACCTCAAAAACGCCCTGGTGCTGCTCTACAATCTGGTGACTGACCGCAAGTCCCAGACCGGTTCCGGATTTTCTCGTGGTAAAAAACGGGTCAAACATCTGCTCCCGTTCCTCCCTGTTCATACCGATACCGTTATCTGCAACGGTGATATAGACATTCTTCTCATCGTCTTCACAAGAGAGCGTCACCGTTTCACCGGCACGACTGGCATTAAGGGAATTCTTTAACAGATTCAACAACACCTGGAGAAGCAGATCTCCATCGGCTTCGATGGTTCCCGTTGTGCATTTTCCCTTCAGGAGCAGGGTAATTTCCTTTTCAAGAAAATCATACTCCAGTAATTTACAGGTTTTCTCCAGCAGTCCGGAGGGATCGACCCGGGAAAATTCAGGGTCACGCGGCCGGGAGAACTGGAGCAGAGAAGAAATTGTTACATTGAGCCGGTCCACTTCGCCCACCATGAGCGCGCTGTATTCCTTTGATGCATCATCATCGGCCCTGGAACCGAAATACTGGGCAAAGCCACGCAGGGTACCCAGAGGATTTCTGATCTCATGGGCGATGCCGGCTGCCATGCGACCCAGGGAGGCAAGACGACGGGAGCGAATAAGCTTTTTTTCCATGGCCCGGATCTCACGCAGATCCCGAAGTAGAAAGACCGCCCCCAGGTTGTTGCCCTGATCGTCCAAAAGGGGAGAGCCACTGATTTCCACCGGAACCTCACTGCCGTTCTCATGAAGAAAAGTATAGGAGAATGAGGCAATTCCGCCATGTTCTTCCAGAGAGCCGACCGGCCATCCGGCAAACAGGTCTTTGGGACTGCTCCCTTTGAGCTCATCCATTGTCAAGGCGGTAAATTCGAGAGCCCGGGGATTACAGGCCACAATCCGGTCCCTGGAATCCAGAGTAATCAAACCATCAGGCATGGATTCAATGATATTTCTGGTATAGAGCTTCATATTGGCCAGGGTTGTCCGGGTAACCCGCATTCCCTGGTACAAAAACAAAAAATAAAAACCGGCGCTCCCCAGGAGAAAAAGAAGCGTACCCATGAACAGGGTATGTCTAAAATCCTGCTCTCTGGCGATGATAAACTCTTCGGTACGCAGCCCCAGGTGGATAACGGCCCTGCCCTTTTCCAGCATATCCACGATTGAAGAGTTGTTCTTCCAGTGGTGCCGACCTCCCATCATGCCCATCATGGGGGGATACTCTGCAGGCAGAGACTGAAAAATCGCAGCAACCTCGAAAATCGGTTCGGTCCCCTTCTTGTCCATCACAATCGTTTGCGGCTTTTTGGTCTTAAACACTTCCCGGGTGAGATTATCATCAGCAGCAGGGTTGTGGTCGCCTGCATTTGCAACGATAAGTCCATCTTCAGTGATAATGGAAATGAAGGCGATGCGCCTGGCCTTGGCGGTCTCCTCGACCAGGGTTTGAATGGGCAGACTGCCGCCCATCATATCATGCATCATGGTTGTACGGGCCCCGGCTTCGAAACTGCGGATCAGGGTCATTCCCTCATCAAGCAGGAAACTCTCCATGATCTCCTGTTCCCTGCTGAGATTACGCACCGTATTGGTTGCAAGCAGGCCGGCCAGCATTATAGTGGTCAACAAAATGGCGAAAAGAGGCCTGGAAAACTCGATCGAGCTCTTTTTCGGAAATTTAAACATACGAATTACGGTGAGATCCCTTTATAAAAGAAACAAACAATCTTAACAATTTAAGTATAACACCTGGAGTAAAAAAGAAAAGGACGTCTAATAAAAGATGGGAGACAGCCCTTGGGCTGCCTCCCATCCAGTATTTATTCTTCCTGCCCGGTATACCAGCAGGTTACCGGTGGAAACGCGCCGCCGTAGAGCCCGTCATTGTGTTGTGCATCATTCCCCGTCCGTGCATAACCCCGCCCATGGAGCATCCGCCGCCTGTAGAATAAGCGGATTGACTCATTCGGTCATGCCCCCAGTTCCCATGACCACGGCCTGTTTGATATGCTGCAGCTGCAGTTGCAAAAACTGCCAGTCCTGCGATAGTGATGAGAATAATTCGTTTCATTGTCTTTCTCCTCTAGTAAGTATATGGGTTGATACTTTTTTTATAATCCGGTGACGGCCTGAAAATAGCCTTGGACCAGCCCAACCGGCCCTCCACTTGTGACAAGGCCACCAATCAAAGCGGCAAGACTCCACAGGCCGACAAATATGCCTATGGAATAGACGGCAGCCAGTGCCCCTGCTGCTGCTATTGGTTCATTTACGGCCTCGACATTGCTGCCTGCTTGAATCCTGCTCCTGATACGGGTTGTCTCTGTTGCTTTCATTGCTTTTTCCTCTGTTTTTTGTCACAGGTGAGGGTTTGCTCCATCAGGTCAATTCTGCACTATCCGCTGCCCTATCCGCCGGTAACAGCGCTGATGAATCCGGCAACCAGTGCCGCCGGTCCCTTGTTCGATAAAACGCTGACAAAGGCAAGTATCGACCAGACGCCGATGGCTGCGCTGGTGATTGCAATAGTGGCCATTAATCCCAGAACCACGGTTTCAGCTACCGAGGTTCCGGATGCACTGTTCACTCTTTCTGCAGATGCAACGGGCTGAAGGGCTCTGTTTCTTTTTCTGGTCATATCTGTCACCTCCACGTTACGATGTACCGTGCTGTATGACCGGGTATTTGCATGAGCCATGCCACTTTCAGCCGGAGGACCACGGATCAATAATAACCTGAAATTTCAGATAATTACAGGGTGAACCAAAAAATCGATTGTTTGAAAAGAAATGTCGCGTGACCAGAAAGAAGGCAGTCGTCCTTTACCCGGACCGACAGACTGCCTCATATTTAGACACTCAAAGCAAAAGACCAGGAACGGGAATGATGTTGAAGCAAACACAGGCTTCAGTCTAAACACTCTATTGCTTCAACGTGGTGGAATAATAAAATTTCTTTTAGATTCTCAGGAAAGGGACAGGCAACAAAAAAGGGCAGAACCAATTTCGGTTCCGCCCTGATAGAGAAACATACTCCCGGTCGGTATCTTTTTACCACCTGCCGCCGCCATGGCCTTCGGAATCTCCGGAATTACCATGACCGCCCTGACTGCCGGAACTGTTCGAGTTGCCCGAATTTCCGTGGCCGCCGGAACTGC
>CAZPXI010000011.1:0-16717 GCA_964590715.1 uncultured Desulfobulbus sp. | reverse complement strand
CCCTGACTGCCGGAACTGTTCGAGTTGCCCGAATTTCCGTGGCCGCCGGAACTGCCCTGACTACCGGTACTGCCGGAGTGGCCGGAACTGCTTGAGCTGCCGGTGTTGCCTGAATTGCCGGGAGAGCCATCGGTTCCTGCCGTGCCATGACCACCCGCATTACTTGAGCCGCCGGAATGACCGGCTCCGCCGCTGCTCATGGAACCGCCACCGCTACTGTTTCCAGACCCATGGCCGCTCGAAGCACTCCCGCCGCCCATGGAGTTGTCCGATCCTCCCCCATGGCCCAGGCCGCCTGCACCTGCGACCCCGTCGGATGCATGACTATTGCTCTCTCTACTCACTTGATGTCCCCGGGACCGTCCATCGGATAGTCCTGTTCCGGGGTTATGAACTCCGGCCTGAACGCCGACTCCATGGCCCATTGACCATCCCGAGTCCATATTCCTTGCCGTGGCCTCATTGAGTTCTTCCGGGTCGACTCTGCCCATGCCCGGTTCAGCTGCATCTCCGGCAAAATGATTCTGTTTGCCGTTGGTATGACCTAAGCCAAGCATACCCGGCTGGACACCGAGTTCATGGGAAATCTCTCCCCAGCCCATGCCGGAGTCACGCATGGAGGCGATATCGTCTTCAATCACTCCGGTGATAGCGGAAAGCGATTCCATATACCCCTCTTCGGCAGCCGTCAATGCCTCACGGGCGGCGGCCACGGCTTCCGGGTCACTGCTCTGTAACGCCTGGTCCATGGCATCCTGCGCACTTTCAACACTTTGTAAAGCCTCGTGTACAGCCGTGTTTTCGGTTGCAGCCTGGCGGGCCAGGTTGGCGGCATGTTGCGCCTGGGCCGGATTAGTAAATGCGGGCGTCTCACTGTCGATATCCGGAGTTGCCGGATCGGCAACGCTCACATCAGTTGTTCCGGCCGTGATATCGGCGGTATCTGCAGGCACCGCCGACCAGGATGGTGCCGCCAAAGGCCCCACTCCAACGACCAGGCCAAACAGGATTGCCGCACAATATTTCTTTTTCGTCGTCATATTCTTTCCTCCTTGTGTTGTTTACTTGCTGCCGGTGGACTAAAAATCAGGATCCCTTCCGGTAAAAGAACTGTTGTCTGGTTGGCCGTCGCCAATGACTCTGGTTCACCGAACCAGCTGACTCGAATCATTTCTTTATATTTCCTCGGAACTTTATGTGAAATTTCATTGCGTAACGCACGGGCAATCTGTTTTGCCTGTTGAACATCATTCTGCATAAAGACAACGATATTGAGTTCATTCAAGGGCTGCTGAACAAACTGACGGGCAAGGAAGTTTATCTCCCGCTCCCGATCCACACCTGTAGATTCAAGCAGAAGATCCTGGTTCAGGATCAGGCTCCGGTACCCGAGCTGATATCTGCGATAGCTGTAGTCGCCAAGCTCATGAAGGTGCTGCAGAGCCCGGGACGCAGAGATTCCGGTTCTGTAGTAGCGAAGGTATCTCTTCCAGGCCTCTGCTTCAGCCTTTGTCTTTCCCTGCAGGCGCAAAACGAGCGCCTGATTATACATGGCTGTTTTTTCGTTGGGATCGCGCTCAAGTATCTGTCCATAAAGCCGCCCAGCCTGATCAACCCGTCCGCCCTGTAGAAGATTATTTGCAAGATTTAAGCGTGCCGGCAGAAAATCAGGCCTTTTAAGGAGTACCTGTTGATAACGCTGCCGTTCCCTATCGGTATCACCAAGCGCATAGTAGGCCGCCCCCTGCCAGAGTATATATTTAGGGTTATCCGGCCCAAGCTGTTCAGCCCGGCGAAAGGCATCCAGTGCCTTCTCCGGGTGATTTGCGGTCAACAGGCTGCGGCCGAGAAAAAAATAGGCCTCCGAGTTCATATTTTCCGTCACCGGCACCTGCTGTCCGCTCAAGACAGGTGCTGATGTTCGCAGCACGCGATCAACCTGCATGCCGCCGATAAAGGCAAGCAGCAGGCAGGCCATGCTCACTGCAGTAAATAGAGGACCAGGCCTTTCCTGTAGCAGGGTACTGATGCGGATAGCCGCTCTCCGGAGCAATGTTTTTCGTTTTTCGGGAAGAGCCGCCATGATCCTCTGCTGCAAATCCGCAGGTGGCTGCCTGTCCGGTATATGACGGAGCCCATGTTCCAGTCGGGCCTGTTCATCCAACCTGTCTTTCATCCCTGTCCCCTCCCAGGATTGATTTCATTTCGTTGAGTCCCCTTAAAATTCGCATCTTAACCGCGCTCTCTGAAAGCCCGAAGATCTCGGCCAGATCACGTATGGGCAGCTCCTCTCTAAAACGGAGCAGGACAATCTCCCGGGTCGTATCCGTCAGGGTGTCGAGTGCTCCATACAGTGATTGCACTTCCTCCCTGTTCAACAGCTGCTCTTCCTGCTGCGACCTGGATCGGATTGGTTCTGTTTCCCATCGCAGCCGGGCAAGCTCTTTCAGCTTGCGTGCATTGCTGCGCTGCCAGTCTTTAGCCCGATTCAGGGCCAGGGTATATAGCCAGGGAAAAAATTTCCGACGACAATCAAATGAGGATAACCGCTCATAAGCTCGCAGAAAAACATCCTGACTCAAGTCGGCGGCCTCTTCTTCGGAGCGACAATATCTGTACATAAGATTAAAGACAGGTCGTTGATACCGGCCAACAAGCAGGGCATATGCGCTGCCTGTTCCCTCTACGACCTGCTGAACTATGTCTTCGTCGCTGTCACCGCTCATTCGTGCCCCCTGCTTCGGCCTCCGGTTTTTCATTTTCTTTTACCCTGTTGTACGTACGGCGGGTGGAAACGTCACATTTTTATTAAATTGAATGATCGGATAGACGATAGCCGTCAAGCTAAGATTAAAATAATAGTAAATCAATTGGTTGCACCACGTAGGAGCCCGCCCCTGCGGGCGACTATCAAACGATATTATGGATATTTTGCGTTAGCTTAACGGCTCGGATAGACGATATCTAAAGAGCAGAACTCATAACATCATCGAATAGACGGCGAATCGGCCGTGGAAGGAAAACAAAGCAGAGGGAGATATAAAGAGATACGGGAGTGGAGTCAGCATCCGGCCTTTGCCATCCATTCTCCCTCCCATCGCCTCAGGTTTCACCGAAATATCAGCTTTTTGCAGCAGTGTTGTTCAAAGGACGTTTGCAGGTCCTACCTTGCAAACCGTTTCTTTTTCTTCTTGCCGGGCCTGATGGGCTGGTTCAGACCGGTCAGAAAAAAACGAACCGACTCAGGATTACGCAGATTCTTTCCCTCAATCTTTACAACTTCCGGTGTATCAAACCAGCTGATACCGATTCCATTGCTCTTTAACCCCGGAAATTTTCCCAGCAGGTATTTTTTAATGGAGACCGCCCGGGCCCGGGAAAGTTTTTTATTGTTTTGCTGATACACGATCACCTGAAGTTTGCCCTTGCCCATATTTGAAACAGTGGCGCCGACGACATCAAGTGAGGGCAGTGAACCGGCTGCCAATTCAGCTGAAAAGGGTATGAACCGGATTTTGGTCAGGGTTACGGCACGGGCACCCAGGTACTGGTTGCAATAGGAGAAGTCTCCCAGTCGATTCAGATGATCGGCGGCCTTAATGGCCAGTGCTCCGGAAGGATAGGCTGACAGATAGGTCAGCCAGCCCACTTTTTCTTCAGGACTTCGTTTGAGAATCCGCGCAATCAATGCTCTGTTGTACAATGCCGACGGACTATACGGCCAGATCTCCAGTACTTTCCGGTAGGTGTTCAAAGCGGTTTCATACTCTTTGGCCCTGAACTGATTATGGCCCAGATAGATAAGTGCCTGCAGGTGGTTTTTCTTGATCTTAAGCACACTGCCATAGCTTGCCCGTTCCTGTTTACGTTTTCCCAGTTCTCCAAAGCAGACCCCCTGCCAGAACAGGTAGTCGGTGTTCTCCGGTTCCAGGGAAACAGCTTTCCGCAGATAAGGCAGCGCCTGTTTTGCCTTTTTACCGGCCAGCAGAAAACGACCCAGATAATAGTTTGCCCGCGGATCGTCAGCGTTCTTGAGTACTGCCTGGCGAAATGTTAATTCCCCCTGGCTGTAGTTTCTGGTCTCAAGATAATGTGTACCCTGGACAGTATTTCGAATTGCCTGGCCTACGGCGCAACCGCCAAGCAGGAAGGGGAAAATCAGTACAATCAGAATGTGTTTACAACGCATTATTGCTCCTTATGGCTCTTGAGTGAACAGGTTCAAAAAAAAAGTGTTCTATATACTATACGAACAGCTGTGAGGAAGGTCACATATTCTCAGGAAAAAACACGGTTAAAACCATGGCTGAAATTCTTTTATTTGTGCTCGCTGCTTTACGGCCTACATATACTCTGCTTTTGGCACCAATTATTTCCACTAGTTGGTCCTCTAAATGTCTGAATTTTTTTCCGGATGGACGGCAAAACATTTCTTCCGATTACCAAGGGTGCTCAGCATGTCCTCAACAACCAAGCTGAATAGTCATTGATCCTGAATAATTGGACCTCATTGGAAATCTCTATTCTTTTTACCCGGAAACGGCTTCGGCAAATCCTGAAACAAGAGCCGGAGATCTCTCCCCGAACATGAAACCTGCAAAAGCAAGTATCGACCAGACACCGATGGCTTGATTTTTTTTAGTGTCTAAAAAATGTTCACTAAGGGGGGGGGATCTCCCCTTCCCTTCTAATTCTTAGACAGCCGTTTCTTAAAGCCCGCCACCTCTATAGAAACAAAAAAGAACTAACCAGTTGCTTTAACATAAATTTACGACAATGCACCTGTCACAATCCGTTCTGGCACACTTTGTGTATTATTCACGGTAATATATTTCCTGACTGGAGGGTTTCCTGACTTGGGAAGGAGTCACTATTCAACGCCAGAATGGAACCGGGAAAATACCAAACTACGGAGTTCCCAATGAACCGATTTGCCGGTGGTGACATTTATCAGGAAGTATGTCTATATATACAAACTCCCCTGAAGGTACGATTGAGTCCTCTTCATGGAGAACACAGGAATGCCATGATGACATCAAAGAATTTTCAACAAAGTGATGACGGTACAAAAATTCTGATCATCGCTATCCTGGTCAGCAGCATCAGCTGCCTGCATCTATTTGTATCCCATGATTTCGAAAAAAGTCATGTTGTGGCCCGGGAGCTCTACTTTCTGCCCATCGTTCTCAGTGCTTTCTGGTTCGGCCTCCGGGGTGCAATTATAACGGCGCTGACCATTACCGCATTTTACCTCACTTATTCACTTCTCCACTGGCGCGGTTTTTCCGCCAAGGATTTAGACCGGCTGATGGAAATCGGTCTGTTTAATATCATCGCAATTGTTGTCGGGTTCCTTCAGGACAGACAAAAAGCTAAAGCCCGGGAAAAGCTGGAATCGATTAAGGCTCTTGCTGGAACAGTTGCGCACGAGATGAACAGTCCGCTTTTTGTGGCCATGGGTACTCTGGAACTACTGCAGGATGATTTTGATAAAGATTCCGAACCGTACCAGGAAATCGATACCGTCATGAACAATCTCAACAGACTGAAAAATCTAATAACAACAATCAGCCGACTTGAAGAAGTGGTCACCAAGGATTATGATGGATTTTCAAAGATAGTTGATATTGAAAAGTCATCGAAAGGACCACCGACACCCTGATTCGAGCCGCGACCCTGCATCGTCACTGTTGCTGAGAACCGGGCCAAGCTTTATCGGATCCACATGCAAACGATAACTGACTGTAATTGATTATTTTTTTTCACACTCCAACCTCAGTCATACAGCGTGTCAGTGCGAATCACACGGATGTTCCGACGTATAAGGTGACTATGAGATGTTGACGTACCGACGAAACACCTTTTCAGGAGGAGCATATGTCGTCACGGACCTTCTACAAAATTGCCTTATGCTTTTTGATTGGATTGTTCATTCCCATTTCCGTGTATGCGGTCGAAGTGCCTCATGAGGTTGCAGGTATCCGGCTGGGAAGTGATATAACCGATTACCCCCATCTTGAATATTCAAATTATCTCAAAGAGATTGTAGTCACCAACTGGGGAGGTTTCCCCAGGGGTATGATATCATACGGTATCTGCGATTCACCCGGCGAAGTCGTTAAAATGAAATTCAAGTATGAAGATACCAGCAAAAAATTCTATAAAAAAATTCTAAAAGACTACAAGAAAAAATTCGGTAAGCCCGGCACATGGGAGGGTGATGCCTTCGGAATACAACATATCTGGAAATGGTCTTTTGTTGATAAAAACAACAACCGGATCGAGATGATACTGCAGCATAACCTTAAAGACCCGAAAGCGCCGATGGGAACAGTCGTCACCATGTCTCTTCCCGACCAGGTCGCCAGGGAAAAGGAATGCTTCAACAAAACCTGCACCGCGAACATGAAAAATGCCGATTACTCGAAGTGCAAGCCCGACTGCCCGATGCGGGTTAAACTCGGAGACAGCCGTTTCCGGCTCCCGAAATAACGCCACCCCGGGCTGTTCCGGTTACCGCCATCGGCGAACGCAGCAAGGTGAAAAAAATATTTTTCGCCTGCCCAGTTAAGAATAATTATGATACAAGAATATTATCAAAGATTGAGGTAGTGCCTGTCCATAAATGAGGTTTTTTTTTATTCGAGGTCAAGGCGTGTGGAAATTTTTACCGCACGCATATGATTGATATTGCGAGGATAAAATTTTCGCACAACGCCGGCGCGGGCAAAAAGACCCTTTATGGAAGGTACGAGGTAACGTGTCGTCAACGATGAGATGACATACTATTGCGCCGTAAATTTTGTGCCAGGCAGATACCGGGTACAGTGCATTCTTGTTCATACTGCGCAATATACCTGCTTTTTCCGATTTAGACTGTTTTCTTTCTTTATATAGTAGCATTTATCGAGACCATACTGATTTATCGTTTAAAAAGGAATGCGAGTTCTTTGAGCAGCAGGTTTTCTGATGCTCGCAAACAGCAACAAAAGGAGATGGTTCTATGAAGAAAAGGTATCTACTCGGGGCTGCGGCAATTCTGACTTTTGGTATGCTCAACGTGCAACCCGCCCACGCAGGGGCAAAGATTAAAATCAGTGATGATTCCAACTTCGACCTGGGCTTCAGGCTACAGACCCTGTATCTCCACAACGACAGTAATTTAACCTCAAATACCAACGAATTCAAGCTCCGGCGGGCCAGGTTCCGGCTCAAGGGGAATATAACAAAATACGTCACCGGTTTTCTGCAGACGGATTTTTCCGACGATGATATCAATTCCGGTGGTGACGTGCGGCTGATTGACGGCTGGGTCATGGTCAAACCCTATAAACTTTTGAATGTTATCGGCGGCATGCAGATGGCGCCGGTAACCAGGATGGGCATGACCTCCTCCGGTGGTGCGATGACCATGGATCGTCCCGGAATCAACAACTATATGCTCACATGGGGTTCGCGGGGCCGGGTGGCCTTTAATACCTCCAGTCTGGCGGGAACCCGGAACGGACTCGGCGGCGACGTTATGGTTCGAGACCTGGGCGTATCACTGTTCGGCTCCACATCCTTTACCGACACCGCACATTTTAAATATTATCTCGGCATCTTCGAAGGTCAGGATCCGGCAACCAGATCATCGGACTCCGAACGATTCACCGGCAGAGTGCAGTTTAACTTTTTCGATGCTGAAAGCGGCCTGTTTAACCTGTCCACCTACCTGGGCAAGAAAAAGACCATCGCGCTTGGTGCCGGCTACGATACTCAGTCGGACGTGGCAGTCGATTCCATTACCGGAGAAAAAATCGATTACGGATTTTTCACCCTGGATGCCTTTGTCGACTACCCGATCGGACCGGGGAGCCTGACTGCGGAAATGGCTTATAACGATCTCGATCTTGATGATGCGCAAAACGTTCTGGCTGACGAAAAGACGGGAACACCCTTTGCCGGAGCTGTTGCCGCTCCCCAGTCACAGGGCAGTGGTTTTTACGGCGAGTTCGGTTACTATATCAACAAATGGCAGCCGTGGGTAATGTACGAACAATGGGACAGTGACGCTGCCAATGATGCCGGAGACTGGCAGGCATATCGCATAGGTCTGACCTATTTCATCAAAGGACATAATGCCAACATCAAGGCCGGTTATGAAAAACTGAAAAATGACACACCCGGTCAGGAAGATATCGACACCTTTGTTGTCGGCCTGTATGTTACCTACTAATATCAGCTGAAAATCACTCATAGCCGGTCATGATCGGCTATGAGTGGTGTACTGCTTCCGCAAGCAGCATTTACTTTGGATTCAATATCAAAAGAGGGAAAAATAACTATGCTCACCCGGATGACATCTTGCCTGCATATTCTCTGTGCCACTCTTGTCTTTGTTCTGATTTCCATGGGTTCTCCGGGCCACCTTTGGGCTGCAGGTACGAGCTCCGAGGTCACCTATGTCGAATTGTATGCCGGGGTTCTCCGAGCAGTCGACAGCGGTAAGCTCGACAAAGCAACCGGCAAGGAGGCCCGTTCTTTAAACTCCGCCCTGCAAAAAAAATTGCTGGCACTGGATGATCGGCTCACGGCAGTAAAGGCTCAATCAGTGAAAGCCGGCGGATCCAGACAGGAAGAACTCCTTGATGAACTCGTTGCCCTTGGTGCTGAACGGGAACGACTGTATCTTGAGTACCAGACTCGACTCGAACAGATGACCGGCGGCAACAATAGTGGAGCAGTCGTTTCCGCGCCGACACCTGGAGCGACCGTTGAAAAAGCAAACCCGGCAAAGAGTGGGGAAAGTGCATCGGCAGATTCCTCAAAACGAACCTTTACATTTGAGAGCGTTCCTGAAGACATCTCAACCGGTCAATTTGACTGAGACTGCGAAAAGGACCGCGGCCTTATCCTGAAACATTTTTTCCAGTTTTTTCTTTTTTATATACCCATGCTTCGACCTGGCCGGGATGCACTCTGCCTCAACCTGAGTGTAGCCCGGCTCCTTTTTTTCCGACAACACCAACCTTCGGCTGCACAACAGGTAGCCAAAAAAACCACGGCCTGCCACCCGAACTTTTAACCGGTCACAGCACAGGTAACCGCTGTGCATCTACCGGGCAGCGCGCAGTCCGGCGGACTACATGGTGCCTTATTTTCAGACACCCCTTTTTTCTCAGCCCCGGCACAATGTCTTGATTCTGGACAGCGGTCCGTCCTCCCCGTCCGTTTACCCGACAAAATATATTTTTTTTCTTTGTATTATCAACAAAATAGAGCGTTCAAGAACATTTTCTTCACTTCGGATCAGTCTATGCAATGTTATGGGTATTAAAAAATAACTTTTCAGCAGGAATGCCCTTCCGGGAGGAGATGATCCCATGACAACTCCAACACAACATCACACCCACAGTTATCAACACCAGCAACCGATACTCTATGTAGACCCAGTCTGCGGAATGTCCACCGATGAGGAAAAAGCGTTTATCGCCTACCAGCATGGGGAAAAAATCTATTATTTCTGCAGTGAGGATTGCCTGACCGCATTTACAAATGATCCTGCCGAATATATTGATTCCTCCGCCTCACCTCATCCCCCGCACCTGGACAAACCTGCCGGGGATATGCTCTATACCTGTCCCATGCATCCGGAGGTTCAACAGGATAAACCGGGCATCTGTCCCAAGTGCGGCATGACCTTGGAACCTCTCACGTCAACTGTTGCTGCGACCAAAACCGAGTATACCTGCCCCATGCACCCTGAAATCGTCAGGGACAAACCCGGCAGCTGCCCTAAATGCGGCATGGCCCTGGAACCACGCACCGTTGCTGCGGGTGAAGAGGATGAAAACCCGGAATATGAGTACATGCGTAAGCGCTTTATCTTTGGTGCGATCCTGACCCTGCCCCTGGTCTTCATTGCCATGCGCGACATGCTGCCGGGTGGTCATCTGCTGGAGCAGCTGGCATCCGACAAGACCCTTGGCTGGCTGGAGCTGATCCTGTCCACCCCGGTCGTTCTCTGGGCCGGATGGCCATTCTACGTCCGTGGAGTTCAATCGGTTATTAACCGCAGTCTCAATATGTTTACCCTGATCGGGCTCGGGGTCTCGGTGGCCTATGTATACAGCCTGATCGCGGTTCTCTTTCCGCAAATATTCCCGGCCTCCATGCGCGGTCCGGACGGCTCGGTCGAGGTCTATTTTGAGGCGGCAGCCGTTATCGTCACCCTCATCCTGTTGGGACAGGTCATGGAACTGCGGGCCCGAAGCCAGACCGGGGCGGCCATTAAAGCCCTGCTCGGCCTGGCCCCGAAAACAGCCCGCAAGATCAGCAGCGATGGAACGGAAAAGGATATCCCGTTGGAAGATGTCCAGGCCGATGATTTGCTTATCATCAAGCCCGGTGAAAAGATACCGGTGGACGGTGAGGTCATGGACGGGACCAGTTCGGTCGACGAGTCCATGATTTCGGGCGAGCCCCTGCCGGTTAAAAAGCAGGCCGGTGACAAGGTTATTGGTGCCACCATTAATACAACCGGCTCCCTGACCATGCGGGCGGAAAAGGTCGGCAGCGACACCCTGCTGGCTCAGATAGTTCAGATGGTGGCCGATGCCCAGCGCAGCCGGGCGCCGATCCAGAAACTGGCTGACCTGGTGGCCGGATACTTTGTCCCGGTGGTGATTATTATCGCCCTGCTGGCCTTTGCCGTCTGGTTTGCCGTTGGTCCTGATCCCCGCTTGGCCTACGCCCTGATCGCAGCGGTTTCGGTGCTGATCATTGCCTGTCCATGCGCACTTGGCCTGGCTACCCCGATGTCGATCATGGTCTCCACCGGTAAAGGCGCCACCATGGGCGTGTTGTTTAAAAATGCCGAGGCCATTGAAACCATGCGAAAAATCGACACGCTTGTTATTGACAAGACCGGCACCCTGACCCTGGGAAAACCGGAACTCACCGGCGTGATTCCGGCAACCGGCATGGATAAGGAACAACTCCTGCTCCTGGCCGCAAGCCTGGAAAACTCCAGTGAGCACCCTCTGGCTGCAGCTATTGTTCGGGGTGCAAAAAATAAAAAAGTTCAACCGGTCAAGGTCGAGGAGTTTGATTCCATCACCGGTAAAGGTGTACGCGGCGCGGTTGACGGAACCGAGGTTCTGCTGGGCAATCTCCGGCTGATGAAAGATTTTAACGTACTGGTTGAGGAACTGGCTCAAACAGCCGAGGAGATGCGTAAAGAGGGCCAGACGGTGATGTTTGTGTCGGCAGATAACAAACTTGCCGGAATACTGGCCGTATCCGATCCGATCAAGGAAAACACGCCCCAGGCCATCCGTGAGCTCCATAACGAAGGGCTGCGGGTCGTAATGCTGACCGGTGACAACCGGGCAACCGCCGAGGCCGTAGCGGTAAAACTGGATATCGACGAGGTTGTGGCCGAAGTCCTGCCCGATGAAAAGGCGGCGGCAGTAAAACGATTCCAGCAGGCGGGCGAAAAAACGGCAATGGCCGGGGACGGTATAAACGACGCACCGGCACTGGCTCAGGCCGATGTGGGTATTGCCATGGGCACCGGCACCGATGTGGCCATGGAATCGGCCGGGGTCACCCTGGTCAAAGGCGATCTGATGGGTATTGTCCGGGCAAGAAAGCTTTCCCGGGCCACCATGGCCAACATCAAACAGAACCTGTTCTTTGCCTTTATCTATAACGGACTCGGCGTACCCGTGGCCGCAGGCGTTCTGTACCCGTTTTTCGGCATCATGCTGAGCCCGATCATAGCTGCAACCGCCATGAGCCTGAGCTCACTCTCAGTTGTCGCCAATGCCCTGCGCCTGAAAATGGTCGATTTTAAATAATGCGGGTAAATCAGTTTGTCACGGCATGCCGGACACAACCAGACAAGCGTAGACTTCGACCATGAAAATGACAGCACCCAGACGTAACACCGCAGATCGGTGTTACGAGGTCATGGTGAAGTAGAAAGGGTTGCTTGTTGCACCGCTCCTGCGGTGCAACACATCACAAGGCGCTCCGCGCCATTTTAAGAAAAAGATCATGGCTCACGAAGGGAAAGAGCAATCCGTTTCCGCTGCTGATCAACCTCCAGCACCCGAACCATCACCTGCTGCCCGACCTTGACCACCTCGGCCGGATCTTTGACGAACCGGTCGGCCAGCTGACTGATATGGACCAGGCCGTCCTGGTGGACTCCGATATCGACAAAGGCGCCGAACCGGGTGACATTGGTGACAATACCGGGCACTTTCATCTCGGCAATCAGGTCGGCCATGGTGTTGACCCCCTCGGCAAAGGCAAAGGTGGTAAATTCGTTACGCGGATCACGACCGGGTTTGGCAAGTTCTGCAAGAATATCCTGCAGGGTCGGCAGGCCAAGGGATGCAGAGATATATTTTTCAAGATTGATTTTTTCTCTCAGCTCCCGCCGTTTCATCAAGTCCGGGACGCTGCAGCCAAGCTCGGCCGCCATCTGCTTCACGGTCTGATACCGTTCCGGGTGGACTGCGGAATTATCGAGCGGGTTTTCGGCCCCATGGATACGCAGAAACCCGGCACACTGTTCAAAGGCCTTTGCCCCCAATCTGGGAACCTTCAGCAATTCTTTTCTGGAGCCAAACGGGCCATGCTCATCACGATACTTGATAATATTTGCGGCCAGAACCGGGCCCAGACCGGAGACATGGGTCAGCAGTTCGCGCGAGGCACTGTTGACCTCGACCCCGACGCTGTTAACGCAGCTGACCACCACATCTTCCAATCCTTTCTTTAACTGCGTCCCGCTGACATCATGCTGATACTGGCCGACTCCGATTGATTTGGGGTCAAGCTTGACCAGTTCGGCCAACGGATCCTGGAGACGGCGGCCGATGGAGACCGCACCCCGGACCGTGATATCATGGTCGGGGAATTCCCGGCGGGCAACCTCGGAGGCTGAATAAATGGAGGCCCCGCTTTCATTGACCAGGGTTATACAAGTGGCTCCGTCCAGTTCAAGACCACGGACAAAGGCCTCGGTCTCGCGACCGGCGGTGCCGTTACCGATTGCAATGGCCTCAATCCGGTGGCGCCGGCAGAGTTCCCGGACCTTTTTCGCCGCCTCCTGTTCCCTCTTGCCGCCATGGGTGGGATAGATGGTCGTGAAATCAAGCAGGTCCCCCTGTTCATTTAAACAGACCAGTTTTGCCCCGGTACGAAATCCGGGATCAAGGGCCATGACCCGTTTCCGGCCAAGGGCCGGGGCCAGCAGTAACTCGCGAAGATTTTCGGCAAAGACCTGGATAGCCTCCTGATCGGCCTTTTCCTTGAGCCCGGCACGGAGCTCTTTTTCAAGAGAGGGGGCAAGCAGTCTTTTATACCCGTCAACCACAGCCAAATCCACCTGGTTGTGAAATTTGCCTTTGCCCGAATACCGGTTGCGGAGTACGGCCAGGGCCTGTTCCTCATCGGGCCGAACCACCAGTCGCAGGACCTTTTCGTTCTCGCCCCGAAACATGGCCAGCAGCCGGTGACCCGGGGTTTTACCGGCCTGCTCCTGCCAGTCGAAATAATCCCGGAATTTAACCCCCTCTTCCTGCTTTTTCTTGACAACCGTTGAACGAAGTATCGCCCGGTCGGCAAAGACACGGCGCAACTTCGCCCTGATCTGCGGATCTTCACTGATCCATTCCGCCATAATATCCCGGGCCCCGGCCAGGGCATCTTCTTCAGATTCCACGCCCTTTTCAGGATCAATGTAAGCAGAGACAGAGACGTTCCGGTCGGCATCAAAAAAGATGGCCTTGGCCAGCGGTTCCAGCCCCTTCTCCCGAGCCATCATGGCCCTGGTCTTTCTCTTCTGCTTGTACGGCAGGTACAGGTCTTCCAGGGTTACCGGATCTTCAGCCCGCTCTAAACCAGCCTTGAGTTCATCGGTCAGGATATCTCTTGCTGCAAGTGAATCCAAAATCGTCCGCCGACGTTTATCGAGTTCGGCCAGGGCGGCAAGTTGATCACGAACAGCCGCAACCTGGGTTTCGTCAAGGGAGCCGGTCATCTCCTTTCGGTATCTGGAGATAAAGGGGACGGTTCCGCCATCGGTCAGCAGTTGAGCGGTTGCGGCGACCTGATTGACATTGACCTGCAGGCCTGCGGCAATACGGCTGTGATATTGTTGGTTCTGATCCATATTTTTTTTAAGTATTATCAATTGTCGGTGTAGTAGATAGCGGAGACTTCATTCCGTACTGGGGCAAATGGAGGTTTTGACTTTTTACGAGTCCATTATCAATTCTTGAGGGAAAAAATCAGTTGAAACTTTTGACGGTAACTGCTGCGACAAGGGCGTAGCGGGCCAGCTTGCCGATAAAGACAAAACAGGAAAACAACAAAAAGTTCAGGCGCAACGAGCCCGCCACCAGACAGAGTGGATCGCCGACCAAAGGAAGCCAGGAGAGCAGAAGCGACCAGGAACCGTATTTCTTAAACAGTACGGCGGCCTTTTCGCTCTGGTCTGCATTGATCCGCAACACCTTATGCATGAAAAAATCCGACCCCCAATGGCCGATGCCATAGGTGGTGCAGGCGCCGAGATAATTGCCGACCGTTGCCACGGCAACCACCTGTTCGGCATCCCAGGACTTGATGATCAAGCCTATGAGCAGCCACTCCGAGCCCACAGGCAAAACAGTTGAGGCCAGAAAACTGAGCACAAAAAGGGCCGGCAAACCATTGTGGAGCAAAAAATCTTCCACTTAAATCCTGGAACCGACCCGGGTATAATGCGCCTGACGCTGTTCTTCGGACAGGGCGAGAAAATCATCAATTTCCCGGAGCATATCCTCCCTGTCCTCCTTGAGCAGTCCGCTGACGTTTATGTAGTTGTTGGCATGATCACAAGCAAAAAAGGTGTCCAGCGGTTCCAGCAATTCCAGCAACTGCTGCACCTCAAGCACGGTTCCTTCCGGAGTCTGCTCTATAAAAGATCCGTCCCGGACCTGTTGCATGAGCGGGCATTCCCCTTCGCTTCCCTCACCGTACAACCATAACCGGCGCAGTCGGACAAATTCCGGCTCGGTCTCATTTATAATCCGGGCCGTTCCGGTTATATGCTGATCGGATTTATCGCGGCCGCCAAGACCGAGCAGCACGTAATAGGAAATTTCAATGCCGGCTGCTTTCAGCCAACGGGCGACGGTAACAACCATTTTTGGTGACTGTCCCTTGCGATGAAACTGCAGGATCTCAGGATCTCCGGACTCCAGGCCCAGGTGAACCCGATTCAGACCCGCCTCTGCCAGCAGACGGATATTTTCAGGGCCCAGCTTGTGCAGGGTCGAGGCCCGGGCGTAACAGGTCAACCGTTGAATTTCGCTGACCTCGCGCAGATAATGCGCCGCGCCAATAAAAGTATCCTGACCAGCGGCCAGCGGATCGGCATCACCGAAAAAGGCTGTCTCCGCCCTGGGATGCAGGCGGATCAACAGGTCTATGTCATGTTTGATCTCATCCAGGGTTCGGCGGGAAAAATCCGGCTGGCCCATGGCGGGATAAATGCCGCAGAACCGGCAGCGGTTCCAGTTGCAGCCCCGGGTTACCCGGACCAGCAGGCTGCGCCATTCAGACGGCGGTCGGATAATCAACCCTTCAGGATGCTCCGTCATTACAATTGCCCTGTGAAAATCTCGATTGTTTTTATCACGTTTACCTACAATACCTTGCAGGAGAGAGATGTCAACGGAGAGGTGGACGAAGCTTAAATTGGTCCGGGCATTGTAATTCAACAAAAGTACAGGCTTACTCCTTGTAACATATTGGTATCTATGCTACTGCTGGCATAAAAATGTCCACTTTAACTGAAATGAGATTTTTCGTTCAGTATTGTGGCTCGAAGTCTTCGCTATCTGACAACATGACGAGGCCAGGTAAGTGCGAACTCCGAGTAAAGTTTCCATGAAGTGCTGGTAAACGGTTGCAAAGGCAATCAATAAACTTGTACGTTTCAGAAAAGGAAAACAAGGGGGAAAAATGAAAAAAAACATGGTCCTTTTTATTATGCTGCTGTTATCCTGTTTTGTGGCAGCATGCGTTCATAATTCAACACCTGCTGAACAGAAAATAAAGGCTAAAGTCAATTATACTCCTGACACATCAAAGGTTAAAAATCCAATAAAAACCATTAAAACCTTATTGGAAGAACAGCCGCCGGCCTACGGGTATATCCCAACAAACCTGGAAGTAACAGAGAGAGCTATCAAGATGACAGTACCGGCTGGTGGAACCTGGTTCACCATGGGTGTACCAATACCAGGGCAGAAAGAACAGGATGTTTATTATTATAAAACACTGGGTATCCCTGTCGTCTCCAAGCCTGAAAATGATCCTGTCTGGAATGTTCAGATAGTAGATAAACATGACAACGTGTTATACTGGATGTTTGCAGAGACCAGGGAAAATGCAGAACGTTTTGCAGATGCACTTTATTACATGATTCTTAATCATAAATAAATTTGTATGGTTCACTAGTATCTGTCCATAAATGAGGTTTTTTGTTCGAGGGCAGGTAAGCGTAGACTCCGAGCGAAGACTCCGTGAGGTGCTCACTGAACAATTATCGTTTTTTAATACAAAACTCAATAGATTGATTATTCTCTTCTGGTGACCCGTATGAATAAAATGATAAAATGGATCCTGATTGCCGTTGCCGGCCTCATCGGACTGGTTGTTATCGCTGTTA
>CAZPXI010000010.1:16860-23962 GCA_964590715.1 uncultured Desulfobulbus sp. | reverse complement strand
GAACTTATTCCGGCCAATCTTGTCCGGCAAAGTATTCAGCAATTTATCAGTAAAGTGAATTCTGACTGGTCAAGAGACGGACAAATCTGCCAGTCCTGTCTGAATACGTATCGAGCAAAATATGTTCAGAGAATCATGAAGAAGGATCTAGGTGAGCTGGACAACCTTGAACAGGAAGTCGTGCAAAGTTTTCATGACAATGACATCCTGTCGGAAAATATCAATGAAGAGCTTGAAGAGCATTTAAGTTTCGGTGACAGAATTGCTGACAAGATGGCTTCACTTGGTGGCTCCTGGGTATTTATTATTTCATTCCTCTTATTCATGGCTGTCTGGATAGCAGGCAATGCAATTATCCTTGTTCGGCGCGCCTTTGACCCTTATCCATTCATTCTTCTTAACTTGGTACTTTCACTTCTGGCCGCACTGCAGGCACCGGTTATAATGATGAGTCAGAACAGGCAGGAAGACAGGGATCGACTGCGGGCAGAAAACGATTATCAGGTCAATTTAAAAGCAGAGCTTGAGATCCGGATCATCAATGAAAAACTGGACACCCTGATCCATCATCAGTGGCTCAGGGTTCTGGAAATTCAGCAGATCCAGATGGATATGCTGGAAGAAATAAGCAGTAAAATAGGAAAGTAAACAGGATATTAGGCTACCTTGAAAAATTGTCATTGACAGATACAAAAAAAGGGTGGGCACAGCCCACCAAAAAAACTGGTTATCGCCAGGGTGAAGGCTACGAAAAAAAATCCTGATGTATGCGGAGTAGTTGGCCTTTGCTTGACGGCTATGCCGCCGCCTCATCAGTTTCCCATGTCCTCTTCATGCCCCTTAACAGTCAAAGGGCAGTATCTCTCTCATGCTGTTTTCCTGGAAATAAAATATAAACGCAAGCCGACTGCTTGGTATCCATCAGTTCTGTTGCAAAAAAAATAAAAACAAATTCTGTGACCTAGGTAGCAGAAGTACCAAGCCTGACCCTGTATTCTCCTGATAAATTTTTTGGCGTTCCTGACCAGGATCGTTTGCCTGTAGAGAAATTTTTGATAATACAACGTGGAGATATGCAAATGAAAAACACAGCGAAACACAAGGTACTCCTTTTTGCAATAGTCGGTGTATTGGCTGCCGGCCCTGTTGCAGCAAAGAGTGTCCCTAAACCGTCTGATTCCGGTGTCATCGAAGAAATTTCGGCCATACCGGCACGAATTGTAATCCCCGAAGAGAGACAGGTTCTTTCACGTGCAGCTGCCAGAATTCTGCGCCATATTGCCGATGCCCGGAGCGCAATCTATGAAAAGAAGCCGGAAATGGCCCGGGAGAATCTCAAACAAATCGACAAACAGGTGCAAATTATCAAGGCCGGACGCCCTATAACGGTAATCAAGGACCGTATATGGATTGCAAAAAAACATCTGGATTACGAGGATTCCACTGAAGTGGCCGCAGACCTGATTCCCATTTACTCCGAGCTTACCTCGCTTGAGGATATGATCCCGGTGGAGCAGGCAAAAAAGCATCTTGATAAAGCCAAAAAGCACTTGAAAAATGGCAACAAGCAAGCTGCAAAAGAAGAACTTACAGCTGTTGATGAGGCGATGACCTACACAGAGATAGACCTGCCACTGGCCGAAACCGTGCGTCAGGTTGCACTTGCCAGCAAATTTCTGGATCAGAACAAGCTGCAGGATGCGGATAAGGCATTGAAGGCAGCCGAGGACGGTGTGCAGATACTTTCCGTAGGTGTCGAAGGGCCTATTGTCATGGCACGGAAAAGCTTACAAAGAGCAAAGAAAAATCAATTAGCTCAAAAGGACGATGCTGCCAAGGCTGATCTGGAAAATGCCGACGCCTGGATCGATCGTGCAGGCCAAAGCGGTGATAAAACGATACGCGAAGAGGCTGTAGAACTTGGAAAGGCACTGAAAACTCTGGAAAACCAGATGAAATGACTCGAAAAACAGCTGTGTTGCATTCTTTGACACCTGTTTTTTTGAAGTCCATTGTGCTGTAAAAAAAACTTGAGCGAGCTGGGTTCAGCATGAATTGACATCAATGGAACCAGGAGAACGAAGTAAAGCGTACCTCCTGTTTTTAGTTTTATCTCCAATAGATAATGGGAGGGGAGAATGAACAGACGTGATGAACTGACGGCAACTGTTGCCGAAATGATTCAACCCGGAAGAGGGATACTTGCAGCAGATGAAAGCCTGCCGACAATCAGCAAACGTTTCAAAGTAATTGACCTGGAACCAACGGAAAAAAATCGACGTGACTACCGAATCATGTTGTTTGGCGCCCCCGAACTCGGCAAGTATATCAGCGGGGTTATTCTGTTTGAGGAGACGCTCGACCAGCAGACCGATGACGGCGTTCCTTTACCAAAGTTACTGCAGCAACAGGGAATCGTGGTCGGCGTCAAGGTTGACACCGGCAATGGTCCCTTGACCGGTGCGCCGGGTGATTTTGTTACCCGGGGCCTGGATGATCTGGGAGAGCGACTGCAGCAGTACAAAAAACAGGGGGCACGATTTGCCAAATGGCGCGAGGTTTATCCGGTAAGTGGTCACAACCCCACTGTCCTTGGCCGCAAGGTCAACGCCGAAGTTCTGGCCCGTTATGCCGCAGTCTGCCAGGAACACGGAATTGTGCCCATAGTAGAGCCCGAGGTATTGATGGATGGGGAGCACACTATTCAGCGCTGTGCCGAGGTTACTGAGCATATCCTGCACAGTGTCTTTCATGCCCTGCATCAGCATGGTGTCTCCCTGGAAGGAATGCTTCTAAAACCAAACATGGTGGTTCCAGGCCGTGACCATGGCCACGCCACTCCGGAGGAAGTTGCGGCAGCGACCTTAAAGGTCCTGATGCGGGTCGTACCAGCGGTTGTGCCGGGAATCAATTTTCTCTCCGGCGGCCAGGGCCCGAAAGAGGCAACGGCCAACTTCAATGCCATTAATGTGCGGCGCGGTAAGGCTCCCTGGTCGCTGGGAATCTCGTTTGGCCGTGCTCTGCAGCAGCCGGCCCTCCAACTGTGGAATGGTAAAGCGGAGAACATTGGGCCTGCCCGGGCCGCTCTGTTGAAGAGGGCACGTCTC
The DNA here is from genome assembly GCA_964590715.1 of uncultured Desulfobulbus sp. Classification (GTDB taxonomy): domain Bacteria; phylum Desulfobacterota; class Desulfobulbia; order Desulfobulbales; family Desulfobulbaceae; genus DRLX01. The sequence goes on along the minus strand of CAZPXI010000010.1, from coordinate 20,855 downwards.
AACAGCCTGGCACAGGAAGGACGATATACCGCCGAGATGGAATACGAGAACTGACTGAAACTGGAAAACGTGCGATGACACTTCGTAACACGATTGATCAACTTAAAAAAACTGCCGCCCCTGTTTCAGGTGCACTGGAGAATGAGCCAACTGTCGCGATCCTGACGCTGAACCCGGCCGTTGATATAACCTACACTGTGCCGAGTCTAATTGCCGACCAGAAGGCTCACGCGGTGTCCACTCGCTTCGATCCGGGTGGCAACGGCATTAATGTCGGCCGAGGGTTAAAACGCCTTGGAATTCCGTCTGACAGTTTTTGTGTGACAGCCGGAGAGACAGGACATCTCTTCGAACGGCTGCTTGCCGGTCATCTGGACACCACCCACTATGAACGTGTTGAAGGCGAAACCCGGATCAACGGAACAATCCTGGAACAGAAATCCGGCATACAATACGAAGTGAGCGGGATCGGTCCGGCTATCCCGCCCAGGCAGCTGGATTCGCTACTCGATGATTTCGTCAAACATGCCGGCCGGGGATTCGGGATATTGACCGGCTCCATCCATCCCGATCTTCCGACCGGATTGTACGCAGACCTTGTTCTCCGGATCCTGGAAGCTGGCGGGTTGCCAGTGGTCGACACCCATCACGAATCTCTCCGCCGGGCAATCATAGCCCGCCCCTTTTTGATCAAGCCGAATCGCCATGAACTGGAGACCCTGGTGGGCCATGACCTGCGCACGCCTGAAAAAGTTGCAGAACAGGCCCGCCATATTCAGCAACAGGGCATTGATTATGTCTGTGTATCCCTTGGGGCAGACGGCGCCCTGCTGACCGGTCCGGAAAATAGTCTTTACGCAGAAGCACTCAAGGTGAAGGTACAATCAACTGTCGGTGCCGGCGATTCCATGGTAGCCGGTCTGCTGGCCGCCTTTGTCCACGGCCTCTCCGCCGCCGATACCCTGCGGCTGGCCGTTGCCTGCAGCGGTGGTACTGTTGAACAGCCGGGGACGGAACTGTTTTCCGCCGATACAACAGCAGAACTGATGGAAAACATCACAATCAAAGAAATGAACATCTGAGCTTTTTCAACAGACCAACCCAGGTACTAAAAATACACAGGAGCTTGTCACACAATGAGCGATTACACAACAGATGTCCTTATTATAGGCGGCGGTCCCGGTGGTCTGCTTTCCGGCATGACCACGGCTCAGTACTGGCCAGGCAAACGGATTATGATGATCCGCATGGAGAAAAATGCGCTGATTCCATGCGGCATTCCCTATATTTTCGGAACACTGGGGGGCATTGATAAAGATCTGCTTCCCGGGGCTCCTCAACTCAAATCGGCTGGTATTGATCTACGAATCGGTCGTGTGATCGACATAGATCGAAAGAACCGGGTTGTAGCCATGGAAAACGGTGACCATATTTCTTACGAACGGCTTGTCCTGAGTACGGGATCGGAACCGTTTATCCCTCCCATACCCGGGCAGGACCTGCAAGGCGTGTTTACAATCCATAAAAACTACAGCTACCAGGATCACTTATTTCAGGAGGTAATACCTGAGACAAAGCGACTGGTCATCATCGGCGGCGGTTTTATCGGGGTTGAATTTGCTGAAGAGATTCGAAAGCAGGACGTTGAGGTCCATATCGTAGAAAAATTGCCGCACCTTCTTGCCGGCACCTTTGACAAGGAGTTGTATCTCCAGGTAGAACAGTATTTGGCAGGCAGGGGAATTCAGGTGCACTGTCAACGAACGGTTGAAGCTATAGTACCGGGTGACGTTCCTGCAAAGGTCGGTGGAGTGCAGCTTGAGGGAGGAGAGCGGATTGAAGCCGATGGTGTTCTGATTGCCATCGGTGTACGCCCGAGAAACGAACTGGCAAAAAATGCCGGCTTGAGCATCAGCAGGCACGGAACCGTGCTGGTGGACGGATTTCAACGGACTCTTGATGCCCCGGAGATTTTTGCCGTGGGTGACTGCGCCCAAAAACAGGATTTTTTTACCCGCCGGGAAGGCGGGGCAATGCTTGCTTCCCAGGCGGCGGCAGAAGGTAGAATCGCCGGTATGAATATGTACTCTCTGCAGTTGTTGCGCCACAATGCCGGCAGTATTGCAGTCTACGCCGGCATGGTCGGTGATCTTGCATTCGGCGCTGCCGGTATGACAGCGGAACAGGCACGACGCAGCGGTTTCTCCATTATGGTGGGTGAAGCCAGCGGGCTGGACCATTACCCACCCGCCATGCCGGATACCCATAAGGTCTATTGTCGGCTTATCTTTGCCAAGGAATCTTTGCGGCTTCTCGGCGGACAGATTCTCGGCGGTTCGACTACCGGCGAGCTGACAAATGAGATCGGATTTTTAATCCAGAACCGGGTGACAGCCACGGAAATTGCCAGTTTTCAGACCTGCATGCATCCGCGTCTGACATCCTCGGCTCACCCCATTACCGAGGCAACCACAAACGTGCTGCGGCAACATCTTCACACGCGGGCGATGCTCCATTAATCTTTTTCGGTAACTATTCAGAAGCACCCCATCTTCGCCCACTTCGGCCTTCTCGAATAGCATAAGTATGCTTCAAAGGCCGAATTGAACAAATATGTGGCACTTCTGAACAGTTACAGGCCGAGATTTGCGGTAATATATTGCGTGACCTGAACAGTTACCTTTTTCGAAACAAGAGTGCATCTCCACAAAAGCGACTCACTCATACCATCCATGAGAGCTGTCGGCAGGTGCGCTTTTTCCAGGCCGCCGAGGAGCTTCAATTGCCTCATGTCCGGCCGTCAAAGCCCCAAACAGCATGACTGATTGAGGGAGACACCTTCCGCTTGCTCATTCTGCCTTTCCCCAGTGGAAATACGGCAGAATGAGCGGCATCTCACGCGTCCTGCTCTTTTTTCTGCAACCGTTGTTCCGACTCAAGGACAAGCCTGATTGTTTTCAGTATAGTATCGGGATTGAGACTCATGGAATCTATCCCGATTTCTACAAGGTACTCCGCCATCTCGGGATAGTCAGACGGTGCCTGACCGCAGAGACCCGAGTGGCGGCCATTGCGTTTTGCCCCCTCCACTGCCAGCCGAATCATCTCCTTGACCCCTTCATCACGTTCGTCAAAATCAAAAGCAACGATCTCGCTATCACGGTCCACGCCCAGGGTGAGCTGAGTCAAATCATTGGAACCGATAGAAAAACCGTCAAATAATCGGGAAAAGGCATCAATCAAGATGACATTATTGGGAATTTCACACATGACATAGACCTTCAGCCCGTTCTCTCCGCGTTGAAGCCCATATTTTGCCATTGTCTCAAGGACACGCCTGCCCTCCTCCACCCTGCGGCAGAAGGGAATCATCAGGATGACATTGCCAAATCCCATTTCCTCGCGTACACGTTTCATGGCCGCACACTCAAGAGCGAACCCCTCCTCATAGGCAGGATGACTGTAGCGTGCCGCACCGCGAAAACCGATCATCGGGTTATCTTCGACCGGCTCGAAAAATTTACCGCCAAGCAGGGTCGCATATTCGTTGGTTTTAAAATCACTCATCCGGACAACACAGGGTTTGGGATGGACGGATGCCGCGATTGTGGCCACCCCTTCGGAGAGGGTCTTGATAAAAAATTCCTCCATGGAGGAATGGGAGGCGCTGATCTTCTGAAGTTCTTTCCTTGTCTCTTCGTCCACCTTTTCAGGATGTTTGAGCGCCATCGGGTGGGCTTTAATGTATTCGGTGATGATAAATTCCATACGGGCAAGGCCGATGCCGTCAGTCGGCAGGGAAGCAAGGCTGAACGCCATATCGGGATTACCCAGGTTCATCATAATCTCGGTTTTTGGTTTGGCCAGTGCGCTCAGGTCGGTCTTGACAATTTCAAAATCCAGTGTTCCGGCGTAGACATAGCCCGTTTCTCCTTCGGCACAGCTGATGGTCACTTCACGTCCATTGTCGAGTAGTTCAGTAGCATTGTCCGTAC